>JBJOHB010000095.1:0-5562 GCA_046047915.1 Cyanobacteriota bacterium | reverse complement strand
CTGGCGATCTCGGGGTGCTGCTGCTGCCAGCCCACCCGCACCGCGTGGCCGATCACCACGTCCAGGGCCAGGGCGTCATCCAGGTACACCTGGGGGTTAGCGGCCACGAAGGCGATCAGGGTCAGCAGGGTCTCGCAGCAGAGCTGGCGGTACTCGGGCGCTTCGATCTTGCTGAGCAGGTGGTCGACCTGGCTGGCGAAATTGTGCTCGCCGGGCGTCTTTTCGCGCAGCAGCGGCTTGCTTTCGAGCCGGTTGCGCTTGTCGAGCTTGTCGCCGATGACGATGCCGCGGCAGTGGTGCAGCAGCTCCCAGATGCCGGGGTAAAAGTCCCGCGGCACCCGCCCCAGGGCGCCCAGGCGTGAGCGGTGCTGCAGCCAGCAGCCGCCCTTGGCCAGGTCTTCGAGGGGTTCGCTGGCCACCCAGCGCACGCGGCCGCTCAGGTGCAGCTGCTCCTTGCGCTGCAGGGCGTCGCGGGCGTGCTCGAGGTCGGCCAGCACCGCCCGCAGCTGGCGGCAGATCGCATGGGGCGGCAGGTGGCAGAGCGCATCGAAGGCATCGATCGGGCTCAGCTCGCGCTCGGCCGCCAGTTCGCTGGTCAGCAGTAGCAGCAGCTGGCCCAGCTGCAGGGTCAGGCTGCCGCTCAGCAGGCCGGGTTCGTGCCGGGCCAGGCTGTCGAGCGCCAGCAGCAGCTCCTGCTGCAGCATCCATTCGCGCCCATCCTCGCCGCTGAAGCGGCGGATCATGGCGGCGATGGCGCGGCTGCCAAGGGGGCCGGCGATCAGCGAGTCGCGGGTGTAGTTGCGCCCCACCACCACCTGCTTCTGGCGCAGCAGCAGGTCGGTCAGCGCGTCCTCGAGCTGGGGGTGCACCAGCTCGAGGGCCGCGGCGGTGCGCCGCACCACCCCCCATTCGGCCTGGGCCAGGGCGCGGTGGTACACCTCCTTCAGCAGATCCCGCAGCAGCACGGCCTCGTGCTGGGGGCCCTGCAGCTGGGCGGCCAGCCCCAGGCGCAGGCTCAGCAGTTCGAGCACCTCGGCCTGCTCCTGCAGGGAGGTGCTCTGCCACAGCCGATCGAGCAGGTCGCCGATCGAGCTGTCTTCGAGCTCCTGCTCCTGGCGGGCGGTCAGCGGCGTGCGCTCGGTGCTGGCCAGCAGGGGCGAGGGGGCGATCGGTTCGCCCACCGGCGCGGTGCCTTCGGGGGGCAGGGTGTGCCAGCTGCCCTGGCTGAGCAGCTCCGCCAGGGGTGCCAGCTGCACCGGCACCCCATCGAGCAGGCCGCTCTGCAGCTGTTGGCCCAGGCGCACAAAGGCGTCGGGGTCGCTGCGGTAGGCCGCTTCGGCCACCGGGATCAACAGCAGCGGCGAGCCGGTGCCGCGCCAGTGCCGCTGCAGCAGCCGCAGCTCTGAGCGCACGGTGTCGACCAGCTGTTCGGCGTCGTCGGCCAGATAAAAGGTGCTCTCTTCGAGCACGGCCGGCAGAAAGGCCATCGCCTGGCTGCCATCGGCGCTGCGGTAGAGCCGGGCCGTGGCCATGGTCTCCATGCGCACGGGCGGGTGGCCCGACAGCCCCAGGCGGTCATTGGCCCCCACCTGGGCCAGCCGCGCCGCCAGCTGGCTCGAGCTGGCCACTTCCAGGGCATCGCCAAGGGCATCGCCGGCCAGCGGCAGCCCGGCGGCCGTCAGGGCGGCCGCAATCGCCGCATTGGCGGGCACCAGGGCCACCAGCACCTCGTTGGCGCCCAGGCTGGCGGTCCGGCGGCGGCCGCTGGGATCGAGGTCCTCGGGGCTGATCAGCCCGGCCAGCAGCAGGTCCGCCAGCCAGGTCAGGCTCTGGGTCCACAGCAGCGGCACGTTCTCGTTGGCTTCGCGCGGCTGGCTGCCGGGCTGGCGCCGCTCGGCGGCCACCGCCTCGGCCGGCACCCGGTACAGCTCGGGCAGCAGGGCGTTGCCATCCACCAGCACGCTCACCCCGGCGAGCCGTTGCCGCCACTGACGCGCCTCGCTCCAGCGCTCTTCGCAGCAGGCGGTGATCAGCTCGTAGGCCCAGAACAGGGGCCACTCGCACTCGAGGTGCTCGAACTGGGCCAGCTCTTCGCGCTCGTAATGCAGGCGGGTGTGGTCTTCGACCACGGTCTGGTGGCCGTCACGCCTGAAGCGCTTGTAGCCGTAGGCGCCGCCCAGGTCGCTGCGGATCTTGGCCCGGGTGCGCTCGGCCAGCCGGGGATCCTCGACCGCCCAGGCGGGGTAGCCGATCACCGCCAGGCAGGCGGCGTCGACCTCCTTGCTGGCCGATTCGCGCGGCAGCAGACCCCGCAAGGCGCGGCGCAGGCGCACGATCGCATCGTGGGGGATCACCAGGGTGGCGCTGCCGTCGCCGTGGGGCCCGTAGAGGTCCAGACCCTCCAGGGCCTCCAGGGCCGCCTTGACCAGGCCGATCGAGCTGGCGTTGCGCTCGGGCAGGCCGTGGTTGCCCTTGTCACCCCGCTCCCAGATGCCGTAATCGGCGACCCGGTAGGCGCGGGCCACGTAATAGACCAGGTTCTGGATGAAATCCCGCTCGTGGCTGGTCTGGATCACCACCAGGCCGCTGCGGGTCAGCTGGGCCAGCTGCAGCAGGTACAGGGCGGTGGCGTCCAGCTGCAGGTGGCCCCAGCCGTCGTCGGGCACCACCGGATCACCGCTGCCGGTGTCGAACTTGGCGTGGATCGCATCAAGCCGATCCAGGCTGTGCTTGAAGCGCTCCACCTTGGCGGCCTGGCGCAGCATCGCGTTGAGCAGCCCGCGCATCAGCTGCAGCACCCGCTGGTCCAGCTCAAAGGCGCGGCGGCAGTCGCCGTCCAGGCGCCGGTGGGCCAGGGCCAGACCCCAGACGCACTGGATCGAATAGACGCAGTCCCGCACCCAGGCGTCGCCGTAGTTGCCGTGCACCGTGTTGGCGGTGCTGGCCGGCAGCAGGCCGGTGATCGGATGCTGGCGGGCCAGCACCACCTGCTCGATCTGGCTGTCGATCGCCTCGAGCACCTGCCGGGCCTGCGCTGAAGCCTGGCCGGCGCCGGCCTTGCGCGCTGCGGTGGCCCCAGGGATCGGCGGCATGGCTTCAGGCGGGACAGCCATAGATTCTCCCTCGCCCGGTGTCCCCACGATGGCAACAATCGCCACACAACCCCAGCGCACCCGCGTGCTGGGGGTGCCGGTGCATGTCTGCCCCGACGTGCTGGCCGCTGCCATCGATCTGCAGCGCGGCGGCGGCGGTCAGATCGTCACCCTCAATGCCGAAATGACGATGGCGGCCCTGGCCGATCCCGCCCTGGGGGCGGCGATCGAAGCGGCGTCGCTGGTGATCCCCGACGGCTCGGGGGTGGTCTGGGCCCTGGGCCGTCAGGGGCTGCGGGTGCGGCGCAGCCCCGGCATCGAGCTGGCTTGGTCCCTGCTCGAGACCGCGGCCCAGCAGGGCTGGCGTGTCGCCTTGGTGGGGGCCTCAGCGCCGGTGATGGACCAATTGGTCGCGTCCCTCAAGGCGCGGTTGCCTGAGCTGCAGCTGGTGTTCCACGCCCACGGTTACCAGCGTCCTGACGCCTGGCCCGAGCTGGAGCGGCAATTGCTGGCTGCCCGGCCCGATCTGGTGCTGGTGGCTCTGGGAGTGCCCCGCCAGGAGACTTGGATCGCCGCTCTGGGCAATCGCCGGCGGGGCCTGTGGATGGGGGTAGGCGGCAGCTTTGACGTCTGGGCGGGTGTCAAGCAGCGCGCGCCCGGCTGGATGAGCAGCCTGCAGATCGAATGGCTCTACCGCCTGGTGCAGGAGCCCCAGCGCTGGCGCCGGATGCTGGCCCTGCCGGCCTTTGCCTGGGCTGTGATCAAAAGAGGCTGAGGCTGGCCTCAGGCGATCAGCGGAAGCCGACCGAGGCCTGCCAGACGAAGGCCAGCAGCAGGAAGAACAGCGGGATGATCGGCAGGATGTCGACCAGGGGGCCGAAGGCCTGGTAGGCCTCGGGCAGCTGAGCCAGGGTCTGCAGGGCGTAAGAAGCCATCCCCAGGAATGTCGGTTGCGTGAGCCGGACGCTACCACGTGTGGGCAGCCGCCGAGCCCGGTTCCCAGGGAGCGAAATCCTCTGCAAAACAGCCCTCGCGAATCGCCTGGGCCATGGCGGTGGTGAAGCGCAGCAGGGTGGTGATGTTGTGCAGGCTGAGCAGGCTGCGGCCCAGCATCTCCTCGCTGCGAATCAGGTGATGCAGGTAGGCGCGGCTGTGCTGGCGGCACGCCAGGCACGGGCAGCTGGCATCCAGCGGGGCGTGGTTGCGCTTGAAGCGGGCGTTGCGCAGGTTCCAGCGCTCGCCCCCCACCAGGGCGGTGCCGTGGCGTCCCAGGCGCGTGGGCAGCACGCAATCAAACAGGTCAAATCCCTGCGCTACGGCGATCGCCATCTCGCGCAGGCTGCCGACCCCCATCAAATAGTGGGGCTTGGCTTCGGGCAGCAGCGGCCCCAGCTGGCGCACGATGCGGTGCATCTCCTCGGGGGGCTCGCCCACGCTGACGCCGCCGACGGCGATGCCGGGCAGGTCCATGGCCGCCACCACCCGGGCCGATTCGTCCCGCAGGTGGGGGAAGCAGCCGCCCTGGACGATGCCAAACAGGGCCTGCTCCGCCTTGGTATGGCAGGCGGCGCAGCGCTCCAGCCAGTGGTGGGTGCGGCGGCAGGCGGCCGCCACTTCGCTTTCGGTGGCCGGATAGGGCGGGCACTGGTCAAAGGCCATGGCCACATCGGCCCCCAGGGCCATCTGAATCGCCATCGACCGCTCGGGGGTCAGCTCGATGCGGCTGCCGTCGCGCGGCGAGCGAAACACCACGCCGTCGTCGTTGATGCGGTTGATCGCCCCCAGGCTGAACACCTGAAACCCGCCCGAATCGGTCAGCAGCGGGCCGTCCCAGGCCATGAAGCGGTGCAGGCCGCCGGCTTCGGCGACCACGTCCTCGCCGGGCTGCAGGTGCAGGTGAAAGGTGTTGGCCAGCACCATCTGGGCGCCGGTTTCGGCCAGCTGGGGCGTGCTCAGCCCCTTGACCGTGGCGGCGGTGCCCACCGGCATGAACCGCGGCGTCTCGACCACGCCGTGGGGGGTGACAAAGCGGCCGGTGCGGGCCCGGGTGCTGGGGCAGCGGGCGGTGATGTCGAATGAGAAGGGCAAGGACGCTGGGATGGCAGGGGGGATGGCACGGATGCGGCTGTGGCCAGCATGGCTGCGCGACCTGGCCGGCGCCTGGGTCTTCTACAGCGTGCTGCCCGCCTGGCCCGGGATCGAACCCGGCTTTGGCCGCATCGCCCGCTTTGCCCCCTGGGTGGCGGTGGTGCTCGGTGGGCTGCAGGCCCTGCTGTGGTGGCTCACCGCCGCCTGGCTGCCGCCGCTGGTGCAGGTCTGCCTGGTGATCGTGCTGGGTCTGCTGCTCAGCGGCGGCCTGCATGCCGACGGGGTGGTCGACACCGCCGATGGGCTGGCGGCCGGGCCCCGCGCCCTCGAAGCCATGGATGACAGCCGCGTCGGTGCCGCCGGGGTCCAGGCCCTGGTGGTG
>JBJOHB010000094.1:0-3282 GCA_046047915.1 Cyanobacteriota bacterium | reverse complement strand
CGATGTCGGCATCGGCAAAACGGGCCGCTTCGGCCAGCAGCCGCTCCTGGCGGCGCACCACATTGCGCACCCGGGCCACCAGCTCGTCGGGGTCGAACGGCTTGGGGATGTAGTCGTCGCAACCGGCCTGGAAGCCGGCAATGCGATCGGCGGTCATGCCCTTGGCGGTCAGAAAGATGACCGGCGTGCCCCCCAGGCGCTCGTCGGCCCGCAGCTTGGTCAGCAGGCCATAGCCGTCGCAGCGGGGCATCATCACGTCGGTGATCACCACGTCGGGCAGCAGCTCCTGGGCCACCTGCCAGCCCTGCTCGCCGTCGTTGGCGGTGGTGACGTCAAAGCCCTCATCGTCCAGATAGGCCTTGACGGCCGTGCGCAAGCCGGGTTCGTCGTCGACCAGCAGCAGGCGGATCGGCGTCTGGGGGCTCTCGGGGGTGTCGGTGCTCATGGCCGGCATTCAAAAGCAGACTCAGCGACCGGTCGATGGCAGCCGTTGTTCGGATTCCTGCAGGTGGCCGCTGTACCCCAGCTGGCGGGCCTTGTCGCCCAAGGTGGCGGGGTCCTGTTTGGCCAGTTCGGGAAAGCACACCGCCCACCAGATCAGGTGGTCGAGCCGGTTGCTGGGGGTGATCACCCCGCCCGGGTTGAGCTGGCGCACGATCAGGTCGCGGCCGTCGTTGGTGACCCGCATCGGCGCTTTGGCACTGCAGCGGATTGTCTCGTTGCGCACTTGCAGGTCATTGGGCAGCTCGAGCCAGACCTTGACCCGGCGCACATCGGGTAGGGCGGGATCCACCTCGATCTGATAGACGCCGGTGGCCTGCTTGCCCCCTGCCACCAGCCGTTCGCTCAGCAGCACCATGGTGGGCGGGCGCGACAGCTCGGGCGATTCCATCACCCCCCGCTGGGCCCAGACCGCAGCGGGGGTCAGGGCGGGGGTCAGGGCCATGGCGGCGCAGCAGAGTTTGGCCAGGGTTGTCAGCATGGCTCCCATGCTGGCCTACCTCGACCACCACGCCACCACCCCCTGCGACCCGGCCGTGGTGGCGGCGATGGCCCCCTGGTGGAGCGCGCAGTTCGCCAACCCGGCCAGCCGCCTGTACCGCCCGGCCCTGGAGGCCGCCGCCGCTGTGGAGGCTGCGGCCGCCGTGCTGCGCCAGGGGCTGGGCGCCGCCGCCAGCAGCCAGGTGGTGTTCACCAGCGGCGCCACCGAGGCCAACAACCTGGCCCTCAAGGGCCTGGCCGAGGCAGCCCTGACCAGCGGCAACCCGCGGCGGCGGTTTGTGAGCGTGGTGAGCGAGCACCACGCCGTGCTGGATGTGCTGCGGTATCTGGAGCGCCACGGCTTTGGCCTGACGCTGCTGCCGGTGGACCGCCAGGGGCTGGTGGAGCCAGCCGCACTGGCGGCGGCCCTGGACCCAGCCGCCGGCGGACCGGTGCTGGCGGTCAGCGTGATGGCCGCCAACAACGAGATTGGCGCCATCGCCCCCCTGGCCCAGCTGGCGCCGCTGGTGCGCGGCGCCGGCGCCCTGCTGCATGTGGATGGGGCCCAGGCGGTCGGCCACATCCCCCTGGCCATGGAGGCGCTGGGGATCGACCTGCTGAGCCTCAGCGGCCACAAGTTTTATGGACCCAAGGGCAGTGGCGCCCTGCTGGTGGCCCCGGGGGTGCGGTTGGCGCCCCAGCTGCACGGCGGCGGCCAGCAGGACGGCCTGCGCCCCGGCACCCTGCCTGTGCCGCTCATCGTGGGGCTGGCGGCGGCCCTGGAGCTGGCCCTGGCCGACCGCGAGGCGCGGGCCCTGCGGCTGGGCGCCCTGCGTAATCAACTGTGGGCGGGGCTACAGGCGCTGGGAGGTGTGACGCGCAACGGCCCGCCGCCGGGCCCCCAGCGGCTGCCCCACAACCTGAGCGTGACCGTGGCCGGCGTTGACGGCACCCGCCTGCACCAGCTGCTGCGCCGCCAGATCGCCGTCAGCAGCGGCTCGGCCTGCAGCCAGGGCTCGCCCTCGCACGTGCTGGCGGCGCTGGGGCGATCAAGGGCCGAGGCGGCGGCGACCGTGCGCTTTGGCCTGGGGCGCGGCAGCGGCGACGCCGAGATTGCCCAGGCGAGCCGGGCCATGGCCGAGGCCCTCAGCCAACTGTGCGCCTAGCCACCCGCCATTTGGCACTGCGGGCGCGGGGGTTGGCGGCGATCTCGTCATCGCAGGCCTGCACGGCCTTGCGGGTGACGCGCTCGAGCCGCTCGTCGCGCAGAAACGCAGTCTTGACGCGCCGGTCTTCGAGTGAATGGAAGCTGATCACCCCGAACAGCCCCCCCGGCAGCAACCAATCGGGGGCTGCGGCCAGCAGGCGATCGAGCACCCCCAGCTCGTCGTTGACCGCAATGCGCAACGCCTGAAAGGTGCGCGTCGCCGGATGAATGCGGCCACGCCGGGCCGCCGGCGGGTAGCAACCGGCGACCAGGTAGGCCAGCTCGGCGGTCGTACGGGGTGTCCCCGGGGCGCCCCAGGGCCCCTGCTCTTTGATGCGGCGGGCGATGCGGCGCGACAGCCGCTCCTCGCCGTAGCCATAGATGAGGTCGGCCAGGGCGGTCTCATCCAGCCGATCGATCAGCTCTGCGGCCGTCTCGCCGGCCAGGGGGTTCATGCGCATGTCGAGCGGACCGTCGAGCCGAAAGCTGAAGCCCCGGGATGGCACATCGAGCTGGGGGCTGCTGACCCCCAGATCAGCCAGCACCGCGCTGACCGGCTCGCGGGGCACGAACTCGGCAAAGTTGGTCGCCACGATCGTCACCCGATCGGCAAACGGGGCGAGCGCGTCTGCGGCAGCGGCGCGAGCGCTCGGGTCCTGGTCCAGCCCGATCAGGCGCAAACCGGGGTGGGCCGCCAGCAGCAGCCCACTGTGACCGCCGCCGCCGAGGGTGCAGTCCAGCAGCACCCCGCCTGGCGGCAGCTCGGCAAAGGCCGCCAGCACGGCCTCGGCCAGCACCGGCACATGGTCAAAGTCCAGAGCCATGGCCGCGCGCTCGCCCTGGGACCATCCTCGGCCCCCGCGGAACGGTGACTGAACCGACGCCTGGCTTACTTAGGATGCCCCCGCGATCACTGCCGTTGCGGCTGTCATGACCCAGCTCGAGACCCGCACAGAGCCGATGGTGGTCAACTTTGGCCCCCACCACCCCTCGATGCACGGGGTGCTGCGGCTGGTGGTGACCCTCGACGGCGAGGACGTGGTGGACTGCGAGCCGGTGATCGGCTACCTCCACCGCGGCATGGAGAAGATCGC
>JBJOHB010000093.1:0-10071 GCA_046047915.1 Cyanobacteriota bacterium | reverse complement strand
AGGGCGGGAGCTTGGCTGCCGAAGCTCTCACAACGGCGCAGTCGGTCGATCGACTCGCCGATCTCGAGCCCGAGCGCGTCGGCGACACGCCGGGCCTGGGCAATCACAAACACCGGTTCGGGTAGGGCGGCCCTGTCGGCCTGCTCCAGGGCCTCCAACTGCTGCAGGCCCATGTGCAGACGTTGCGCCAGATCGGCCTGGCTGATCCCCTGAGCCATACGGGCCTGCCGCAACAGCTCAGCGAGGTCCCTGAGCTCCGGTGGGGCCTCAAACGGGAGGGCCTGGTCAGCGGAGTCACTGCTGATTGAATCCTGACCTGGCACCCGGATCACGACCGATCGGTGCCAATTGTGACGGCACTGTCCAGCACCGTCGATCCCGACTCATGGGCGATACTGGATTCGAACCAGTGACCCCTTCCGTGTGAAGGAAGTGCGCTACCGCTGTGCTAATCGCCCTGGAACGGCCTGGGCCGTTGTGAATGCAGCCTAAAACACCGCCGGTCCTGGCCCCGCGACAGGCGAGCATGGGGGGCTGAATCACCGCACGGCAGGCGTGGGACCCAGCGACACCAGCAACGCACGCAGCATCGACACCAGCCGCGACCCAGGTAGCCCCATGGGCGGTGCCGACGGGATCGCCGCGGTTGACGTGCTGGTTGTGGGGGGCGGCGTCTGCGGCACCGCTCTGTTGTTCGAGTTGGCTCGCTACACCGACCTGCAGCGGCTGCTGTTGGTCGAGCGTTATGACCAACTGGCCCAGGTCAACTCCCGGGCCACCAACAACAGCCAGACCATTCATTGCGGCGACATCGAGACGAATTACACCCTCGAGAAGGCGATCCGGGTCAAGCGCACAGCCGAAATGATCGTGCATTACGCCGAGCTGCTCGATCCCGAGAGCCGGGAGCGCTGCGTGTTTCGCACACCCAAGATGGTGCTGGGGGTCGGTGAACACGAGTGCCGGTTTCTGCGGGAGCGTTTCCGTGTCTTTTCCCCCCACTTTGCGGCGATGGAGCTGCTCGACAAAGAGCAGATCGCCGACTGGGAGCCGCGGGTTGCCCACCGCGATGGCCAGCTGCGTCAAGAAGAGCTGGTGGCGATCGGCATCCGCAGCACCTACACCGCCGTTGACTACGAAGCACTGGCCGAGTCGTTTGTCGCTCAGGCCCACGCCGCCATCGCCGGCACGGATCGCCAGCTCGACGTGGAGCTGGGCACCCGCGTGGAACAGATCAGCATCGAGCAGGCTGATGCAGGCGACAACGGCGACAACACCACCTTTCTGGTGACCCTGAGGCCGACGGCCGGTGTGGGGCAGGCCCAGCCGCGTCAGGTGCGGGCCAGGCACGTGGTGGTCAACGCCGGCGCCCACAGCCTGCTGATGGCCCAGCAGATGGGATACGGGCTCGACTACTCGTGTCTGCCGGTGGCGGGCAGCTTCTACTTCACGCCAGACCTGCTCAAGGGCAAGGTGTACACGGTGCAGAACGACAAACTGCCCTTTGCGGCCATCCATGGTGACCCGGATGTGCGCGCTCCAGGCAAAACACGCTTCGGTCCGACGGCCTTGCTGCTGCCGTTGCTGGAGCGCTACAAGCCCGAATCGTTCTGGGAGTTTCTGAAGGTGCTGCGGCTCGACTGGGCCGTGTTGGCGGTGTTCTGGCAACTGCTGCGGGTGGCCGACATCCGCAACTACATCGTCAAGAACCTGCTGTTTGAGGTGCCCTGGCTCAGGCGCTGGCTGTTCCTGGCCGATGCCCGCAAGATCGTGCCGGACATGGCCCTGCAGGATCTCAGCTTCGCCAAGGGCTATGGCGGGGTTCGTCCCCAGTTGATCAACAAACGGGAGCGCCGCCTGATGTTGGGCGAAGCCCGCATCGAGGCCCGTCCCGGACTGGTGTTCAACGTCACCCCATCACCGGGTGGGACCTGCTGCCTGGGCAACGGTGCCGCCGATGTCGAAGCGATCGCTGCACGACTGCGCTGCCGCTTTGATCGTGAACGGCTAGACAAGGAGCTCTACGGAGTGAAGGAAGACCAGCCTGCAGTCCAGTGATCTTGAGACTCAGAGTCCAAACGGGGCACAGGCTTGGATGAGGCTGTCAAGACTGCTTTGGACTGTCTGGTCGATCACGTCCTGGACACGCAACAACGCCAGGACACGGCCCATTTCAGTGGTCTGCTCCTTGCAGAATCGATCTGCTTTGGCGTAACCGGGTGCTTGACGCCAGCGTTGCAATGCCGCCTCACCCTGGGGACAGGGCTGGGGCTGACCGGCTGCCACGCAGGCTGTCACCGCTTTGGTAACGCCATTGAGCTGGGGGCCTGCGTGAGCCGTATCAACGACAAACAAGGCATTGGAAATCAGAGCAACCAGGCCGAGGACGGCTCGAAAGGAAAGCTTGGGGGCGAGCAACTGCACTGCAGCAGGTTGACTCCCCAAACTTAAGCACCATCGCAAACTTAAGCACCACCGCGGAACAGGTGGTTGTGGCTGGCTGAGTAGAGCTTCGAGCGCGCCTCGGCCGAGGCGGCCAGCGCCGGGCTGACCACATAGAGGGTGGTGCGGATCAGGCCCCGCTCCTCGCTCACCGCCGCCATCTGGCTGAGCGGTACCACGGTCAGCCATTGATCGGGCCAGCTGATGCGGTAGCCGATGGCCACTGGGGTCTCGGGGGGGTAGTGCTGCAGCAGCTCGGCCTGCACCTCGGCCACATGGCGGGCACTGAGGTACAAACACAACGAGGCCTGCAGGGCCGCCAGGCGTGCCAGAGACTCCCGCTCCGGGGTGCCGGTCCGGCCGCCGGCGCGGCTAAGCACGATCGTCTGCACCAGACCCGGAATCGTCAATTCCTGATTCAGGGCTGCTGCCGTTGCCTGGTAGGCACTGAGACCTGGCACCACCTCGACCGCCAGATCGGCATCGGCCAGCCGGGTGATCTGTTCGGCCAGGGCCCCGTACAGACAGGGATCCCCGTCATGCAGACGCACCACCCGCTTGCCGGCCTGGGCCCGCTCGAGCACCACCGCCATCACCTCCTCAAGGGTGAGGGTGCTGGTGCGCAGGCGTTCACAGGCTTCAGGCGCCAGTGCCGCAATCTGGGGATTGACCAGCGAATCGGTCCAGACCAGAACCTCGGCCTGCTCGATCAACCGAGCGGCGCGCAGGGTGAGCAGATCGATGGCTCCGGGACCGGCACCAACAATCCAGACGGGATGGGACTGGGTCAAAGGGGAACCCCACTGGGATCGGGCAAGGAACGGCGGCGGCCGTACAGCCACCACAGGCCGATCCCCCCGAGGGCGATCAGCAGCAGACTCATCAATTGGGCCATCCGCAAACCACCACTGCAGAACGGCGGCACTCCGACGAGGCAGAGGGGATCAAGACGCAAGCCCTCGATCCAGACCCGGCCCGCGCTGTAGGCCATCAGGTAGATGCAGCTGAGGGCGCCGGCGGGCAGCTGCAGGCGCCCGCGCGCGGCGGCCCTGAACAGCAGCAGCAGCAAGGCGCACACCCCCAGATTCCAGAGGGATTCATAGAGAAAGGTGGGATGGAAGTACAGCTCTCTCAAAAATTCGGGCGGGCGGTTGGTGATCGGGATGCGCAGCTTCCAGGGCAGGTCGGTCGGCAAGCCGAAGGCTTCCGAATTGAAGAAATTGCCCCAGCGTCCGATGGCCTGCCCCAGAGCGACGGCCGGAACCAGCACATCGAGCAGGGGCCAGAACCGCTGCCGCCGCCAGCGACAGAAGAGCACTGTGGCGAGGATGCCCCCAATCAGGGCGCCATGGATGGCGATGCCACCGCGCCAGATCGCCAGTGCCCCGAGCCAGTCGCCGCTGTACTGACGCCATTCGAGCAGCACGTAGTAGGTGCGGGCGCCGATCACGGCGCCCAACACCAGCACCGGCAGTAGATCGGCGACCAAGGCGGGATCGATGCCCCTGGCCTTGGCTAAACGGGTGGCCAGAACCAGCCCCACCAGGACCGCCAGGGCGATCAGCAAGCCATACCAACGCAAGGCAATGGGGCCCAGCTGGAAAACCAGGGGCCCCGGAGAAGCGAATGCAGCGAACAAGGGATGAATCGTCTGACTCAGATCAGACCTTCGGCCGCCTGAACTTTCTCAACCTGACGCTTCTTGAGCACCAGCATGATCTGAGCCAGGGCGACGGCGGCAAAGAAGGCGAGCAGGCCATAGATGCGAACCGGGTTCTGCAGCACAATCTCGGTGTCGATCTGACCGAAACCACCCACATTGGGGTCGTCGGTCAACGGTGCACCGGCTGCCACGGCCTCACCGGCCGCCACGGTCAGCGAAGGTCCAACGGGAATGGTCTCGCTGACACTGCCGCCGTCGGCAGTGGTGATGGTCACGACCGTGGCGCCGTTGTCACCAGCAGAGATGGACGCGATCGTTCCTGCAGCGGGGGCGGTGTAAACGGTGTTGTTGGACTTTTCACCGCTGGGATAGACCTGGCCGCGGCCTCGGTTGCCGCCGACATGAATGCTGTATTTGCCGAAGTGGATGGAGCTGTCGGCTGCCGGATCGGGAGAAAGAATCGGGAAGACAATTTCCTGGTGTTGATCACCGGGCAGGGGACCCACCAGATAGGTGTTGGGCAGCTCCTCGGAATACTGGCTGTAATAGATGCCGGCGGTTTCCTCTTTGAGCTCGTCGCTCATGCGGTCCTGGGGAGCCAGGGTGAAGCCATCGGGAAGCATGAGCACGGCGCCGACGTTCAGGCCGGTGCGGGAGCCATCACCAGCCACCTGCTGAACGCTGGTGTCATAAGGAATCTCGACCACCGCCTTGAACACGGTGTCAGGCATGACCGACTGGGGCACCTCGACGCGGGTGGGCTTCTTGGCAAGGTGACAGTTGGCGCAAACGATCTTGCCGGTCGCTTCGCGCGGGGTGGCGTAATTCTGTTGGGCGTAGAAGGGATAGGCCCAGCTGGGGGTGGCGGCGCTGACCAGGGTGGTGATCAGCAGGCCGATGCCGAGCAGCGAACCGGTGAGGGAGGAGAGAAGGCGACGCATGGCAGGTCTGATGGCAGGTGTCAACAACGAGATCAGGCCCACCAGGGCTTGTCACCGGTGCGGAAGTCGGTTTCGGTCCATTGGCTGAGAAACACGTTGTCGTTCTCGACGGACACGTGAGCCAGGGCCAGGGACAACGGTGCCGGACCGCGCACCACTTTGCCGGTGGCGTCGTACTGGGAACCGTGGCAGGGGCACATGAACTTGTTCTGGCCGCTGTTCCAGGGCACCACACAACCCAGGTGGGTGCAAATGGCGTTGATGCCATAGCTGCCGATGGCATCGCTGCCCTCGACGATCAGATAGGTGGGATCACCCTTGAGGCCCTGCACCAGGCTGCGGTCGCCCTCCTTGTGGGTGACCAACCAGCCGCTGGCCGTGACCGCATTGCCCAGTTCATCTTTGGCGGTGGTGCCGCCGCCGCCGCCGGCAGCCCGGGGAGGAATGAAGTAATTGACGACCGGATAGAGCGCGCCGAGGGCGACGCCGGTCACCGACCCGAAGGTCAGCAGATTCATGAACTGCCGACGGCCCATCCCGGGGACATCACCATTGGCATTCACGGGGATCTGAGTCATCGACAACGCGCCGGTGCAGCCGGTGTGACGTGGCGCCCACATTAGAACTTGCCCCTCCCCGGCCGTGTCCCCCGGCCACGGGCTGGGGCGGGGTTGCAACATGCTGTTGTGAGAGGGCTGCTGCAAAGGCCACGACCATGGATGCGCCGCTCGACGCCCCACTGACGGCCAGCGAAGTCATTGCCCTGCTGCAACAGCGCTGGCAGGCGTCCTATGACCTGCAGCTGGTGCGCCGGCGCGGCAGGGTCTACCTGCAGGTGATGTGGGCCTACCTCGAACAGCAGTCCTTCCCCCTCGATGCCGGCGAGTACGAGCGACACATCAGCGAGCTGGTGCTGGTGCTCAACAGCCTTGGGGTCGCGGGGGCGGTCCGCCGCTGGCTGCAGCAGTGTCCCGACCGGCCCCGGCTGGGCAAAGCCCTGTCGCTGGCCCTGGAGCTACCGCCCGGCCGGGCCAGTGAATTTTTGCTGTGACCCGTTTCAGCGGGGGCGCAGCGTGTCCGTGAACGCCACCAGGGCCACACCGATCAGATAGAGCACGGTGATCGCACCGCTGAGCAGCAGCATCGTCAGGGGATCGGTCGAGGGGGTCAGCACCGCACCGGCTAGGGCCGCGATCAGCACCACCCAGCGCCAGGCCGCCAGCATCGTGCGCCACTGCACCAGGCCCAGGGCCCCCAGCAGCAACTGCAGCACCGGCAGCTGAAAGGCCAGGGCGGTGGCCAGCATCAGCAGCAGCACAAAGTCGAGATAGCGCTCGATCGACCAGGCCGGCTCGACCACATCGGCGCCATAGCTGACCAGAAACCGCAGGGCAGCTGGCACCAGCGCCCACCAGGCAAAGGCCAGACCGGCGGCAAACAGCACCGCCGAACCGGCCACGGCCGGCGCCACCAGGGCGCGCTCACGACGGCTGAGCCCCGGCAGCACGAACGCCAGGATTTCGTAAAGCACATAGGGCAGGGCCAGGGTCAGCCCCGCGTAGCCCGCCACCTTGAGCGAGACCAGCAGAAATTCACCGGGGGCCAACTGCAAAAAGCGGATGCCGTCGGCGGGCATCTCGAGCAGGCGCACCAGGGGGCGCACCAACGCGAGACAGCCGGCAGCGGCCACCACCACCACCAGCAGGCTGCGCAAAATGCGGCGGCGCAGCTCTTCGAGGTGATCCACCAGGCTCATCTCGACCTCGCCGGGGAACTCCTCGGCGGCCGCTGGCACCACTGGAGCCACCCGAATCGGGGCGGGCGGCTCCAGCGGGGTGCTGGTGGACGGGGTGTCGCTGCTGGTCATGGCCGTTCCTCTGCCTGGAGGGTAGGGGCTGGGGCCAGCAGTGCTGCCGCCTCGGCAGGGATTCCCCAGACCACGGTGCCGCCGCTATGGCGCACGGTGCCAGCCGGTGCACCGCTGATGCGCTGCAGGGCTTCGGTCGGCACCATCACCACCGGCACCCGAGCATTGCCCCGCCCGCGGCTGAAATAGGCCGCCAGGTGAGCCGCCGCCGCCAGATCAGCGTCGGTCGGCACCCCCTCGGAGGCCTTGAGCACCACGTGGCTACCGGGGCACTCTTGGGCATGAAACCAGAGGTCGCCCCGCCTGGCCTGGCGCAAGCTGATCCAGACGTTTTGGCGGTGGTTGCGCCCCACCTGGAGGCGCAACCCACCCGGCGCGAGCAGTTCGAGCGGCTGCGGCTGGTCCGGTTGCGCCGCGGCCCGGCGGGACGCCGACCGGGCGGGCCGGCCCTTGTCGGCGTCCAGCACCGCGCTCAGATCAGCCAACAGGGTCTGCAACGCGGCCAGATCCTCGGCCTGCTCGAGGTAGGTGAGGCTGGCCTCAAACCAGGCCAGGCGCTGCTCGTGCAGGGCGATGCGCTCGCGAATCACCGCTCCCGAGCGACGCAACCGCCGGGCCCGCCGGTACAACGCCTGGGCCTGACAGGCCGCCTCGGGATCCCGGTGGGCCTGGCAGAGCAGTTGATCGGCCTGGGCCTGCAGGGCATCGGCCTGCTCGCCGGCCTGCAGCAGGTCCTGCTGGTGCTGCAGTTGCTCGCGTTCGCGGTGTTGCAGCTGCTCGAGCCGCCCCAACCACTGGCTCTGCAGCGCCGCCAAGGTGCGCTGATCGAGGGCAGTGGCGTAATAGGCCGCCAGGGCGCTGTTGAGTGATCCAGCCGCGCTGGCCAGGGCAGGTTGCCACCAGCAGCAGTAACCACCGGATTGGGTGGGGCTGTAGCCGAACTGCTGCTGCTCGAGGGCCTGCAGCCACAGCAGCCAACGGGCATGCAACAGCTGCCATTGATCGGCGCTGAGCCGGGACACTGGCAGCGCCGCCAGCTCGGGGGCGATCAACTGGTCGACCAGGGCTGGACTCACGCCCTGATAACTGCTGAGCAGGGCCTGCTTGACGGGGTGATCTTGCAAGGTCAACCGCTGCTGCCAACGCTCAAACGGTTCGTCGCTGCTGGGGGGTTCCCCCTGCAGCGGCGGGGGCCCCTGGTAGGGATCGCCAGTGCTGATCGGCCGCTGGCGCGAGTGCTGCTCGCGCACCTGGCGGGCCAGGGCGATCACGACGCGCTCCTGATCCAGCAGGAACAGATTGCTGTGACGCCCCATCAGCTCGACCACCAAGGTGCGCTCGAGCGGTTCACCGGGACGGCGTGCAAAACCCAGCTCGACGACCCGCTCGAAGCCCTGCTGGCTGATCGCAACCAGGGCCAACCCCCGCAACCCATGCTGCAGCTGCAGGGCCAGGGTGCTGCCCTCGCCCTGGCGCGGCGGCGGGGCAATCCGGTGCAGGCGCGGTGCCTCGGCCAGCCAGCTGAGCTCGACCCAGTGCAGCCCCGCCAGGCTGCGCAGGCCCAGCTGCAGGCGTTGACCTGCCGGCTGCTGCGCTTTCTCAAAGCGCGAGGGCACCAGCTGGGGCCCGAGCTCGGCCAGCACCGCCCGCAGGGTGGTGAGGTCCATGGCCTGAAGCTTGGGCAGAGCGGAAGCCACGGCTGCAGGCACAACGCAAAGACAGTGCCACCACTTTGCTGCCAACCCTTTGCTGGCCGGCACCGAACGCTGGCAGGATCGCTGCAGCCTGCCCTTGCCTGCCGATGACCGACACCGGCCGTCTGACCGTGATCACCGGGCCCAGCGGCGTGGGCAAAGGCACCTTGGTCGCCCAGCTGCTGGACCGCCACCCCGCGATCTGGCTGTCGATCTCGGCGACCACCCGCGCCCCGCGCCAGGGCGAGCAGGACGGGGTCCACTACTTCTTCATGGACCGCGCCGACTTTGAAGCGCGCGTGGCCGCCGGCGGCTTCCTGGAGTGGGCGGAATTCGCGGGCAACCTCTATGGCACCCCCCGCCAACCGGTGGAGCAGCACCTGGCTGGCGGCAGACCTGTGTTGCTCGAAATCGAACTCGAAGGCGCCCGCCAGGTGCGCCAGAGCTTTGCGCAGGCGTTTCAGGTGTTCATCCAACCGCCGTCGCTGGACGAACTGGAGCGCCGCATTCGCGGCCGCGGCACCGACACGGACGAGGCCATCGGCCGGCGTCTGGAGCGGGCCCGCATCGAACTGGCAGCTGCGGCCGAGTTCGACGCCTGCATCACCAACGACGACCTGAGCCAGGCGCTGCTGGAGCTGGAGCGGTTGATGCACCTCAGCAGCTAAGCGACCACGGGCGGCACCGCCGAGCGTCACCCTCTTGCGCCCACAAAAAAAGCGGCCCAATTGGGCCGCTTCGACAACCACGCTGAGGTTTCAGAACTGAACGTTCAGAGCGGGTGGAACAGCAGGTCGGGGAAGAAACGGTTGAATTCGATCATGATGCCGGCGGTCACAGTGAACCAGATGGCGGCAAAGACCGGGGCGGTGGTCAGAAACTTTTTCATGACTGCAGAGAGGTAAAAGAGACGATCGCTCGGATTCAGCGAGGAGACACGGTGATCTTGCTGTCAGCCTCGAGCAGCTTTCCACCTTTGAACTCAGCCAGGGCAGCCAGGGGCCAGGAGGCAGCGCCGATGGTGCACTTGAGCGCCAGCGGAACGTCGATCTGGATCTCATGCATCGTGGCGTCCTTGCGGCTGCGCACGGCGATGATGTAGCTGCGGCCAGCCCAGCCGATGCAACCGGCGATGTAAAGGAAGGCGATGCCAGGAATCATGAAATCGCCGGCGTGGCTCCAGCGGCCATCGACGATCAGGTGGGGCAGGCCGTCAGCACCGCACACAGCCTGGCTGTACATGGCGAAACGTGCTTTGGCCTGATCGGTCTTGGCGGCTGCGGCCCGTTGCTGAAAGCGAGCGCTCTCGGCACAGGGGGTCAGACCAGCCACATCAGCGTGAGCTGCAGGAGCCACACCGATCAGCAGAAAAACGGAGAGCAGTGCTGCGAACAGCCGGGGAAAAAGACGGCGCATCGGGTCGAGCCGCAGGGCAGGATGTCACCAGCGGACAGTAAGGGAGAT
>JBJOHB010000092.1:0-7176 GCA_046047915.1 Cyanobacteriota bacterium | reverse complement strand
CATCGCTGCCGCTGTCCTCGATCGCCAGCCGCAGCGGGGTGCCGTTGATGCCGCCGCTGCCATTGACCGCAGCCAGGGCCAGGTTCAGGCCCACGCGCTGGTCCTGACCGTAAACATTGGCGTTGCCGCTGAGGGCAAGCACCGCCCCAACCGGAACGCCGTCCTTGAGATTGACCGGACCTGAGGCGCTCTGGTCAGTGCGACTGCAGGCGGCCAGCAGGGTGCCCCCGGCGATCAGGCTGGTCAGCAGCAGGCTCAGGCGGCGGCGCATCAGGCCACCGCCGCAAAGCACTCGCGGAAGGCCGCGATCGTGGCGTCGATGTCGTCATCACTGTGGGCCAGCGAGGTGAAGCCGGCCTCAAAGGCGCTGGGGGCCAGGTACACGCCGCGCTCGAGCATGGCCCGGTGCAGCTTGCCGAAGCGGGCCGTGTCGGCGGCCTTGGCCTCTTCGAAGTTGCGCACCGGGCCGTCGCACAGGAAGAACCCGAACATGGCGCTGATCGAGCCGCCGGTGATCGGCAGGCCCGCATCCTTGCCCGCCTTGAGAATGCCTGCGATCAGCCGCTGGGTGATCGCTTCGAGACGCTCGTAGCTGCCGGGCTGTTTGAGCAGCTCCAGGGTCTTGATGCCGGCGGTCATGGCCAGCGGGTTGCCGCTCAGGGTGCCCGCCTGATACATGGGGCCGGCGGGGGCCACCATGCCCATGATGTCGGCGCGGCCGCCGTAGGCGCCGACGGGCAGGCCACCACCGATCACCTTGCCCATGGTGGTCAGGTCGGGGGTGATGCCGAACTTGGCCTGGGCACCGCCGTAGCTAATGCGGAAGCCCGTCATCACCTCATCGAACACGAGCAGGGCGTCGTGCTCTTTGGTGAGCTCGCGAATGCCTTCGAGGAAGCCGGGCACCGGCGGGATGAAGCCCGCGTTGCCCACCACCGGCTCGAGGATCACCCCGGCAATCTCGCCGGGGTTCTCGGCAAACAGTTTCTTGACCGCTTCCAGGTCGTTGTAGGGGGCGGTCAGGGTGCTGGCAGCGGTGGTGCGCGGCACGCCCGGTGAGTCGGGCAGGCCCAGGGTGGCCACCCCAGAGCCGGCCTTCACCAAAAACATGTCGGCGTGGCCGTGGTAACAGCCCTCGAACTTGATGATCTTTTCGCGGCCGGTGAACGCCCGCATCAGGCGCAGCACCGACATGCAGGCCTCGGTGCCGCTGTTGACGAAGCGCACCATCTCGACGCTGGGGACCGCCTCGATCACCAGCTCGGCCAGGCGATTCTCGAGGGCGCAGGGGGCGCCAAAGCTGGTGCCTTTGTCGAGCGCCTCGTGCAGGGCGGCAATCACCTCGGGGTGGGCGTGGCCGCAAATGGCCGGGCCCCAGCTGCCGATGTAATCGATGTAGCGGTTGCCGTCGACGTCCCAGGCGTAGGCACCCTTGACGCGGTCAAAGACCACGGGGTTGCCCCCCACCGATTTGAACGCTCGCACGGGCGAACTGACGCCGCCGGGCATCAGCGTCTGGGCTGCTGCAAACAGCTCCTGGGAACGGGTGGTGTTCAGGGCGGGAGCCGAGACGGATGCCGAGGTCAAAGCAGCCAGCTGCAACGAAACCGGCGGCCATCTTGACCCAGAACCGGCCCCCGGCGCTCAGTTCGGTGCGGGAACCGTTGCCTGCCGGTAGGTTCAGGGTCCCTGAACGGGGCTCTGCGGGGTTGGCTGGAGCAATGGACTGGCGTCAGCTGGAGCAGGATCTGCGGCAGCAGCTGCCGGCGCGCGCCGTGGTGGCCGCCCGCCAGGAGCTGCTGGCCTACGACTGCGATGGCCTGACCCTGCAGCGCCATCAGCCGCCGTTGGTGGTTCTTCCCGAGACCACAGCCCAGGTGGCGGCCGTGGTGCGCCTGTGCCATCAACGCGGGGTGCCGTTCGTGGCCCGCGGCAGCGGCACCGGTCTGTCGGGGGGCGCGGTGGCTGAAACACCGGCCCTGGTGATCGCCACCAGCCGCATGCGCCGCATCCTGGCGATCGATCTCGAGAACCACACGATCACCGTCGAGCCCGGGGTGATCAACAGCTGGGTCACCCGGGCGGTGGCCGGCGATGGCTTCTATTACGCCCCCGACCCCTCGAGCCAGGTGGCCTGCAGCATCGGTGGCAACGTTGCCGAGAACTCGGGCGGGGTGCACTGCCTCAAATACGGCGTCACCAACAACCACGTGCTGGGGCTGGAGGTGGTGCTTCCTGACGGCAGCATCACCCAGCTGGGGAGCAGCCTGGCCGAAGGCCCCGAGCTCGATCTGCGCGGGGTGTTCATTGGCAGCGAGGGCACCCTGGGGATCGCCACCGCCGTGACCCTGCGGCTGCTGCGTGCCCCCCAGAGCGTGGCCGTGCTGCTGGCTGACTTCACCAGCATGGAGGCCGCCGGCGAGGCGGTGCGCCTGGTCACCGCGGCGGCGGTGCAGCCAGCCGGCATGGAGATGATGGATCGCCTGTGTCTCGAGGCGGTCAATGACTCGTTGGGCCTCGAGGACTACCCGCGCGATGCGGCGGCGGTGCTGCTGATTGAGCTCGATGGCCAGCAGCGCGAGGTCGACGCGGCGATCGCCCTGGCCAGCAGCCTCTGCACCCAGGCCGGAGCACGCCAGGTGCGTGCGGCCCGCGACCCCGAGCAATGCGCCCGCTTCTGGAAGGGCCGCAAGAATGCGATCACAGCCCTGGGCCGCCGTTACCCCAGCTATTACCTGCAGGATGGGGTGGTGCCCCGCAGTCAGCTACCGCGCGTGCTGGCCGCGATCGAGACCCTGAGCGCCGAGCACGGTCTGCCGGTGGCCAACGTGTTTCACGCCGGCGACGGCAACCTGCATCCGCTGGTGCTGTACGACCCCAAGGAGCCGGGCATCAGCCAACGGGTTAAGGAGCTGGGGGCCGCCATCCTGGGGTTGTGCCTGGACGTGGGCGGCAGCATCAGCGGCGAGCATGGCGTCGGCAGTGACAAGCGCTGCTACATGGATTGGATGTATGGCGGCGACGACCTGGCGACAATGCTGCTGGTGCGTCAGGCCCTGAACCCCGATGGCCTGGCCAACCCCGACAAGCTGTTTCCCACACCCCGAACCTGCGCCGAATCGGTGCGCCGCGTGCAGGTGATTCAGGCTGAGGGCCTCAACCTGCCCGCCGAGGCGCTGGTGTTCTGATCAGAGCCAGCTGCCGGCTGTGAGCTCGTCGTCATCATCGGCGGGCGGCCAGGCCAGGTTGACCACCACAGGGGCGTGGTCGCTGGGTTGGGGGTTGCCGCGCTGCTGCTGGTCGATCACGCAGCCGGTGGCACAGCCCTGCAGCTGCTCGCACAGGTAGATGTGATCGATGCGCCAGCCCTGGCCCCGCTCCCAGGCGCCGGTGCGGTAGTCCCACCAACTCCAGTGCCCGCTGCCCGGTTCAAACTGGCGAAAGGCATCGCCCAACCGCTCGCCCAGGGCTGCCTGCAGGGCGGCGCGCTCGGGCTCGCTGGCCATGATCCCGCCGCTGAGGCGCTCAGGGTCATGCAGGTCCCGGGCTTCGGGGCCGATGTTGAAGTCCCCCACCATGCACAGGGGGTCACCCTGTTGCTCCTGGGCGGCCAGGTAGCGCTTCAGGCAGGCCAGCCACTGCAATTTGTAGGCGTATTTGTCGCTGGTCAGGGAACTGCCATTGGGCACGTACAGGTTGAGCACGCGGATGCCGTCGACCAGGGCACTGATCACCCGCTTCTGTTCACTGAGGGCGCTGGCCTCGGATCCCAGGAGCGCGTCAAAACCGATCTGCACATCCTCGAGCGGGAGCCGGCTGACGATGGCCACGCCGTTGTACGCCTTCTGGCCGCTGAGGGCCAGCTGGTACCCGAGGGCCTCAAAGGCCTGGCGTGGAAACAGATCGTCGGTCACTTTGGTCTCCTGCAGACACAACACCTCGGGCTGGGCGTTGGTCAGCCAGGCGGTGACCTGCTCGAGCCGGGTGCGCACCGAATTGACGTTCCAGGTGGCGATGCGCATGGACCAAAGCGTCGGTCAAAGGTCCCTAGCATGGTTTGACTCACACCGATCGCGCCACCCCATGGCAGCCCCCGTGTCAGTCCCCAACTCCGCTCTGTCGGGACCTGTACCCGCGGCGCTGCTGGCGGGCGTTCTGGTCGTTGCCGCCTGCAGCGCGCTGACCGTGCGGCCCGCGGGGGCCCAGCAGCAGGGCTATGGCCAGACCCTGCAGGGCCCCGGCGCCGCTGGGGGCGGTGCCTCGTCGCTGGGGCCTTCGATGGGCAAGGGCAGTTCAGTGCTCGATTCGGTCAACCCGATCGATCTGATGAACAAGATCCGCCGCAGCACGGCCCTCGACGACGCCACGCCGCCCTCGGATGCGATCGATCAGGCCCTTAAGGAGTACTCGACGCAGGCCGGGCCTGCGGCGGCGACCCCGGCCCAGACCGTGAAGGCGCCCTGAGGGCGCTCAGGGTCCAGGCACTCGCCACCTGATCGAGGCGGGGATCTGCCTGGGAGGGCTTCAGATTGCGGGCCTGGGCCAGGCTGGTCTGGGCGCCTTTGAGATCGCCGCGCTGTTGCTGCAGCAGGGCCCTGGCCAGCAGGGGTCTTGGGTCCGCTGGGAAGGCGGCCGCCAGTTTGATCAACGCTGCCTCGCCCTGACCAGGGGTGCCCAGGCGTTGCAGCAGTTCGGCCAGCAGCAGACCGGTGGCCAGGCCTTCGCCACGGGGTTGCCCCTGGCTTGGGATCTGGCGGGCATAGCTGGCCTGCACCCGTTGCAGGGCCTCGCCTCCCTGGCCCGCTTCGAGCTGCACGAGGCTGTACAGCTGCAACACCTCGATCTGGTCGGGTCGGTTGTGCAGCAGCTGCCGCAGCTCCCGGGTGGCGCCGCTGCGATCGCCATCGGCGCGCCGCAGTTCGGCCAGCAACAGCCGCAGGCCCCAGCGCTGGGGCTGCTGGTCGGCCAGCTGTTCCAGCAGGGTGATCGCCTGCTGGCGGCGCTCCAGGGCCACCAACAGCTCGAGCAGCCGTTGCTGCTGGGCGGCATCGGCTTCACCCCGTTGTTGCAGCTGCTCCAGGGTGCCCAGCTGGCGCAGCAGCCCCTGGCGACTGGCCTCACCGTCCGAGGGGGTGGGCGCGCCGCCGACCTGGTGCCGGCCCAGCCAGATGCCACCACCCAGGCACAGCCCCGCCAGCGCGACGGCAGCGCCGGCCAGCCAGGGGGTGTTGCGGGTGGACATCGTCGTCGGCTGCCGGTGGCGCCACAGCTTGTCAGTCTGACCCAGGTAGATTCGCCCCCATGAGAGCCCACCCCATTTCCCCGGTCACCGAGCCGCTGCAGTACCGGGCCATCGGCGTCGTGCGTGGCGTCTATGAGCCTGCCGACCCCGAGCAGCTGACCCGGGGCTTGATCCGTACGGCTGATGGTGAGGCCATCGAAGCCGTGGTGCTGGGCCGGTTGCTGACCCTGATGCGGCGTCACCTGGATCTGGGTGAGCCCCACCTGTGGGTGGTGTACCCCCGCTCCCGCGAGCCCCAGGGGTTGCACTTGCAGATGGTCGGCGTCTGGGAACCCTCCACCCTCGCCGGGTCCGCTGATGAGGCCGCTGATGAGGCCGAGCCTGCCGCAGGCAGCGACGTCCTGCCCGAGGGGGATGAGTACTTTTCGGTGCGGGGTGAGCTGATCTACACCCGCCCGGAAACCGGTGATCTGGTGATCAAGGTGCGCCAGCAACCCAGGTCAGACGGCAGCAAGCCGGTGCCGTTCAAGCTGCAGCTCAAGGGGGTCGTGCCCCTGGAGCACCTGCGCCATTTTGTGGCCCTGGATCTGCGCCGTCAGGCCCAGGACCTGCAGCTCGAGCGTTTTGAGGTCATCGGGCCCATGGCTGTGCGCGGTAGCCGCGGTGGCAAGGGTCGCCGCGATGGATCCGCCCGCAGCCATGGTGGCGGCAACCGCCGCAGTGCCGTCAGCCGGCCGCGTGGCTGACGAGCCGCTCAGGCCAGCCCTGGCCGTTGTGCTGGTCACCGCGCTGGCGGTGCTGGGGCCAGCCCTGGGGATCTCCCCCTGGTGGATCACCCTGATCTGCGCCCTGTTGCTGGGCGGCCTGACCCTGGATGCGGCCCGCTTTGGCGGCCGCGGCGGCCACCTGTTGGCCGAAACCCTGCCCGGGGGCCTGTCCCGCTTGCGGCGCATCGCCGTGCACGAGTCGGGTCATCTGCTGATGGCCCAGGCCGAAGCGATGCCGGTGGCCCAGGTGCTGGTCGGCAGCCTGGCCAATCTGCGGTCGGGTTTGAACACCGCCGGCAGCACCGCGCTTGAACCGCCGGCGTCGGCCAAGCTCAGCCTGGCTGAGCTGCGGCGCTGGAGCCGGGTGTTGCAGGCCGGTCAGGTGGCCGAGCAGCTGGTCTATGGCAACGCCATCGGTGGCGGGGATGATCGCGCTCTGCTCGGCCGCCTGTGGGGACTGTCGGGGCATGACGTCACCACGGCCCAGCGCGAGCAACGCCAGGCCAGGCGCGAGGTCGAGCAGGCCCTGCGCGCGCAGCAGGATCTGTTGCACCAGCAGGCCGAGCAGTTGCTGACCCGTGCGCCACGGCTGTGGCGTCCGGCACCGACCGAGGCCTGAGCCATGCTGGGGTTACTCGACTGCCCTACAGGGCTGGCCGGCAACATGCTGCTGGCGGCCCTGCTGGATCTGGGGGTTCCCACCAGCGTGATCGACGAACCGCTGGCCGCCCTGGGCCTGGCAGGTCGGTACTGGCTTGACCTTGAAGAACGGCGCAGCGCCGGCCTGCGGGGACTGCACCTGCAGGTGCACAGCCTCGAGACCGAACCCCCGCATCGTCACTGGCAGCAGCTGCAACAGCTGCTCCAGCAGGTGCCATGGCCCGAGCTCTTGCGGCAGCGGGTGCTGGCCGTGTTTGCGCTGCTGGCCGAGGCCGAGGCCGCGGTCCATGGCGTGGCGCCGGCCCAGGTTCACTTCCATGAAGTGGGGGCGATCGATGCCCTGGTCGATGTGGTGGGGGTCTGTGCCGCACTGCTGCATCTGGGCTTGGACAGCCTGATTTGCACCCCACCGCCCGCCGGGCACGGCCAGGTGGTCACGGCCCATGGCTCCCTGCCGCTGCCGGCGCCCGCCGTGCTCGAGATCGCCCGGCGCCACGCCATTCCGCT
>JBJOHB010000091.1:0-4933 GCA_046047915.1 Cyanobacteriota bacterium | reverse complement strand
CGGTACGCCGGCCAGCCGGGCGGCCTCGATGCCGTAGCTGCGGCTCGCGCCCCCCGGCACCACCCGGTGCAGAAACACCAGGGCCTCGCCGGTCTCTTCGACCAGGACCTGGGCGTTGGCGACGTTGGGCAGCAGCGCTGCCAGCTCGTTGAGCTCGTGATAGTGGGTCGCAAAGATGCTGCGGGCCGCCAGATCGCCGGCCAGGTGTTCGGCCACGGCCCAGGCGATCGCCAGCCCGTCAAAGGTGGCGGTGCCGCGCCCGATCTCATCGAGCAGCACCAGCGAGCGGCTGGTGGCGTGGTGGAGGATGTTGGCCGTCTCGGCCATCTCCACCATGAAGGTGGACTGGCCCGACGCCAGGTCGTCACCGGCGCCCACCCGGGTAAAGATGCGATCGGCGATTCCCAGCCGCGCTGAGGCCGCCGGGATCCAGCTGCCCATCTGGGCCATCAGCTGCAGCAGGCCCACCTGGCGCAGGTAACAGCTTTTGCCGCTGGCGTTGGGGCCGGTCAGGATCACCAGGTCGGGGTGGTCGCTGCCCAGGGCAACCGCGTTGGCTGTGAACGGATCGTCCACCAGCAGCTGCTCGACCACCGGATGGCGGCCGGCTTCGATCAGCAGCAGCCGCGCTTCGGGGCCAGCGGGGTCGGTGATCTCGGGCGCGCAGTAGCCGCTGGTGGCGGCCAGTTCGGCCAGGTTGGCCAGGGCATCGAGCTCGGCCACCAGCCGGGCCGCCGTCCGCACCGGGGCGGCCTGCTCACCCACCCGGGCCCGCAACTCACAGAACAGCTCGTACTCCCGTTGAGCAGCGCGGGCTTTGAGCTGCAGGATCTGGCCTTCGCGCTGCTTGAGCGCCGGCGTGATAAAGCGCTCCTCGTTGGCCAGGGTCTGGCGGCGGATCCAGTGGTCAGGCACTGTCGCCGCTTTAGCCCGGCTGACCGCTAGGAAGTAGCCAAAGGTGCGGTGATACTGCAACTTCAGGGTGCTGATGCCACTGGCATGGCGCTCGGCGGTTTCCTGTTGGGCCAGCCAGCGGTCCTGGTCGTCGAGCTGGTTGCGCAGCCCATCGAGCAGGGGGTCGACGCCGTCGTGAATCAGGCCGCCCTCGGTCAAGGACAGGGGTGGGGTGTCGAGCAGCACGTGCCGCAGCTCGGTAGCCAGGGCCTCCAGCTCGGGCCAGGGCCGGGCCAGGGCCTGCAGGGGCGCGCTGTTGCTGCTCTTGAGCAGGGCCGCCAGCTGGGGCAGGCGCTCCAGGCCATCGGCCAGGGCTACCAGGTCCCGGGCCGAGGCGGTGCCGGCACCGCAGCGCCCCGCCAGCCGCTCCAGATCGCCCATCGCCCGCAGCAGCCGGCGAATGGCGCTGCGCAGGGGGCGTGCGCCAACGAGTTCGCCCACGGCTGCCTGCCGACGCAGGATCGCGGTCCGATCCACCAGGGGCGCCTCGATCCAACGCCGCAGGCAGCGGCCGCCCATGGCGGTCAGGGTGCTGTCGAGGGCCCACAGCAGGGAGCCGTGGACGCTGCCCCCCGACTGGGTGCGGGTCAGTTCGAGGTTGCGGCGCGTGGCCGCATCGAGCACCAGGGCATCGCCCGGGTGCCAGGTGGTCGGTAGATCCAGGGGCACCCGGGCTTCGCTGACAGTGCCGTCCAGGTAGGCCACCAGCCCGCCGGCGGCCCGCAGGGCCAGGGGCATCTCACCCAGCCCCAGGCCATCGAGGCTGGCCAGGCCGAAGCGCTGCTTGAGCGTGGCGGCGGCTTCGGCCGCGGCAAAGGGGGTGCGCGGCTGGGGGGTCTGGTGAATGCCAGCTGGACACCAGCCGTGGTGGTCGGTGCCGGTTGTGCCGCTATCGCTAGTGGCTTGGGCCGCGGTCCCTGGCACCAGCAACTCAGCCGCCTCGAGCTGCAGCAACTCCTGGTGCAGCTCGGCGCTGCCGCTGCGCTGGCTGGCTCGGAACTCGCCGGTGCTGACATCGGCCACCGCCAGCCCCCAGCTGGCCCCCTCGTGCACCACCGCCGCCAGCCAGTTGTTGCGGCGGGCGCTCAGCAGGCCTTCGTCGATCACGGTGCCGGGGGTCAGCACCCGGGTGATCTCGCGGCGCAGCAGCTCACCTTTGGCGGGTGTGGCTTCCACCTGATCGCACAGGGCGACGCTGTGGCCGCGGCGCACCAGTTCGCCGCAGTAGCGCTCGGCGGCGTGGTGGGGGATGCCCGCCATCGGCACCCGCCCGATCGCCTTGCCCCCCTCCTTGCCGGTCAGGGTGAGCTCCAGCAGCCGCGACACCAAGATCGCGTCTTCAAAGAAGCATTCAAAGAAGTCGCCCAGCCGATACAGCAGCACCCGGTCAGGGTGCGCGCGCTTGAGCTCCACGTAATGACGCAGCATCGGCGTCAGCTGCGCGGGTTCGATCAGGCTGTGGTGGTGCCAGGCCGGCAGGTCGTCGTCAGCGCTGGCGTCACGGCCTGGTTCGACAATCGCTGGACCTGAGGTCGCCACGGATTGCCGGGTCCTGGGCCGGGCTCCGGCATCCGCCACCAGAGCTTCGTCATGGCCGGCGGAGACCTGCTCTTTGCCGTTGTCCTGGGCCAGGACCTTGGCTGGCACCTTGGCCGTGGCCGGTGGCTCTGGCGCCAATCCCAGGGCGGCCACCAGCGAGAGCTGCTGCTCGGCGTCTGCGGCCACGGCTCAGGCGACTGGGGCCGATTGATGGTAGGCGTGCTGGCGCAGCGGTCCCAGCAGCGTCGCCTGGCGTCGAGGTCCTGGCATCGAGTTGTGAAGGAAGCGGCCGGCGCCAAGGGGTGGCTGGCTCTCGCGTGTGAGAATCCGCCCCACTGGCTGGCGAATCAGGTTCGTGCAGCCCTTCGACGCTGAGCCATGCAGTACCTCAACACCCTCACCGTTCTGGCCCTGGTGGTGATGTCCTTCGCCCTGATCGTGGCTGTACCGGTGCTGTACGCCAGCAGCGAGGACAGCGGCCGTTCCAACCGTTTGATCCTGCTGGGTGGCCTCGTCTGGGTGGCCCTGGTGCTGGTCAACTGGGGCGTCAGCTTCTTTGTCGTCTGAACGGCTTTGTTGTCTGAACGGTGCGCGCCCGGGTGTCGGCTTGGCCTCTGTTTAGGCTGGCCACACCTGCAGGGCCAACGGTTTGGGCGTTTTTGAGGGTCGGTTCACCGATGCGGCCAGCCTGCGCATCGCCGTCGTTGTGGCCCGTTTTAACGATCTGGTCACCGGCAAGTTGCTGAGCGGCTGTCTCGATTGCCTCAGTCGTCATGGCATCGACGTCAGCGAGGCCAGTAGTCAGCTCGATGTGGCCTGGGTGCCGGGCAGCTTTGAAGTCCCCTTGGTGGCCCAGCGCCTGGCCGCCAGCGGCCGCTACCAGGTGGTGATCACCCTGGGGGCTGTGATTCGCGGCGACACACCCCACTTCGATGTGGTGGTGGCCGAGGTCAGCAAAGGAGTCGCCGCCGTCAGCCGCGACACCGGCGTGCCGGTGATCTTTGGCGTGCTGACCACCGACACCCTGCAGCAGGCCCTCGAGCGGGCCGGCATCAAGAGCAACCTGGGCTGGAGTTACGGCCTGCAGGCCCTCGAGATGGGCAGCCTGATGGCGGCACTGCCTTGAGCTCCCTAGCCAACAGCGCTGCGCCCCAGCCCTGATCCAGCGCTGATCCACCCCGGATCTGCTGATCACCCAGCAGGGGCTTCCATTTGACGGCAGGTTGCTGGCCTTGGCCTGCTCGAACCTGCCTTGCCCAGCGTTACCAAGGGTCTGCTGCTTGCCGGCGGCAACGGCACGCGCCTGCACCCGATCACCCAGGGGGTGAGCAAGCAGCTGCTGCCGGTGTACGACAAACCGATGGTCTTCTACCCCCTCAGCACCCTGATGCTGGCGGGGATCCGTGAGGTGTTGGTGATCACCACCCCGCAGGATCAGCCAGCCTTCCAGCGCCTGCTGGGGGATGGCCGTGCCTGGGGCATGACCATTCAGTACGCGGTTCAGCCCAGCCCTGACGGCCTGGCCCAGGCCTTTGTGATCGGGGCCGACTTTCTGGACGGCTCCGGCGCGGCCCTGGTGCTGGGCGACAACCTGTTCCATGGCCACAACCTGGTGACCCTGTTGCAGAACAGCCAGGGTGAAGCGGTCGGGGCCACGGTCTTTGCCTACCCGGTGCGCGATCCCGGTCGCTTCGGGGTGGTCGGCTTTGACGGCGAGGGGCGGGTGGTCAGCCTCGAGGAAAAACCCGGCAATCCCCGCTCGCGCTTCGCGGTCACCGGTCTCTACTTCTATGACCACACCGTGGTCGAGCGGGCCGCCAGCCTGCGGCCGTCGCACCGCGGCGAGCTCGAGATCACCGACCTCAACCGCCAGTACCTCGAGGAGGGACTGCTGCGGGTCGAGCTGATGAGCCGGGGCATGGCCTGGCTCGACACGGGCACCTGCGATTCGCTGCATGAGGCCAGCAGCTACATCCGCACCCTCGAGCGCCGCCAGGGCCTCAAGGTCGGTTGTCCTGAAGAGGTGGCCTGGCGTCAGGGCTGGATCGATGACAACCAGTTGGCGGCCCTGGCCGAACCCCTGCGCAGCAGCGGCTACGGCGACTACCTGCTGCGGTTGCTGGCCGATGGCGATGGGAGCGGCCGGCCATGAACGTCCAGCCTTTGGCTCTCGGCGGTCTGCTGCTCCTCACCCCCGAGGTGTTCGCCGACGCCCGGGGCTGCCTGTTTGAGAGCTGGAACCAGCGCCGCTGGATCAGCACCCTGCAGGCCCACGGGCAGCAGCCGCTCCCGTTCGTGCAGGAGAACCACTCCTGCTCGCGGCGCGGGGTGCTGCGGGGCCTGCACTATCAGCTGCCGCCCCATGCCCAGGCCAAGCTGGTGCGCTGCATCCAGGGCGAGATCTTTGATGTGGCCGTCGATCTGCGGCCCGGTTCGGCCA
>JBJOHB010000090.1:0-11825 GCA_046047915.1 Cyanobacteriota bacterium | reverse complement strand
CTGAGTGAGCGCCCCTCTTCGGCGCTGCGATCAATCAACGCCTCAACAACGTGCTGGGGCAAGGTGATCGAAATGCGCTGCGGCGCGCGAAAACGATTGGAACGTAATGATGCGTGGGATTTCATGGGACACGCCCGTGAACACATTCAATCTGCACAAAGACAGCTATTGCGACCAATACCAGATTTGGGGCCCCGATTATGGGGTGTCCCCATTGGGGGGCTTGACTCGCCTGCACAATGTGATGGACGCAATCTAACGATGCTGAACGTCCTGGTGGTCGATGATCATTTGTTGGTCGCGCAGGCCGTGGGAGGCCTGCTCAGCGAACTCTGTGATCTCGGTCTCGACGCCGTCTGTGGATCGGCCCGCCAGGCCCTGCAGGTTCTCGAGCAGAGCAAGCCTGATCTGTTGGTTCAGGATTTGCATCTGCCCGGCGAATCCTGGGAGACGGTCGCCCAGGAGTTTCTGCGTCGCAACCCCGCTGGCAAAGTTCTCATCTTGACCGCCCTGGCGGACACCTTTGAGCCGCCCAGCTGGTTGGGGCTGTCGCTGTTGGGGGTGGTTGACAAGAGCAGGGCCTGGAGCGATCTGATCAGCGTGGTCAGCGGCTGGCGACGCCAGACTCTGCCAGCCCAGGCATTGTCCCTGGCCAGTCGCACCCTGCCTGCCATAGACGCGCTCTCCCCGCGGGAACAGCGGGTGTTTCAGTGCCTGGGTCAGGGGCTGCTCAACCGTGAGGTGGCGGCTGAGCTGGGGCTCAGCGTCGGCACGGTTGAGTCGTACCGCAAATCGATCTGCAGCAAGCTGGGGATCAGCGGTTCTGAGCTGGTGCGTCTGGCGGTGCTGCACCGTTGTTTGCCCGCACCTGCCCCCTTCCCAGGGGCAGGGTGAGCTGGAGAGCGGCGCCTCCCAACTGAGCGCAGCGCCCGCCCTGCAGGCTGCCACCCTGTTGCCTGGCGATTGTTTGGGCGGTGATCAGGCCCAGCCCCAGGCCTGAGGGTTTGCTCGAGCGCCTTTGCAGGCTGTTGAGCGCCGTGTCGTTGAGGCCGGGACCACTGTCCGAGATCGTCAGTTCCCCATGGGGAGGGAGCCGCCTGAGCACCAGCTGCAGGCGGCGCTGACCGGCGGGGCAGGCTTCGAGCGCCTCGATGGCATTGCGCAGCAGATTGGCGATCAGGATCTGCAGCGCGCTGGCGTCGGCCCAGACCAACAGGGGTTCCTCGAACCCTGATTGGTGCACGCTCACCGCGAGCGCGGCCAGCTGGGGCCCCTGCGCTGCCAAGCAGCTGTTGATCACTGTGCGCAAATCGACGGGGGTCTTCGGGATTTGGGCAGTGCTGCGCAGCAGGGCCCCGACGGCATCCACCGTCCCCTGCAGCTGTTCGGCACTGCTGAGCAACCCGTTGAGATCGCTCGTGATGCGGTCGTTGGCGTCGGGCTCTTGCTCCTGTTGGCTGAGCAGACGCCGGCATTGCAGCAACAGGGCTGCCAGGGGTTGTTTGATCTCGTGAACCAGGGATGAGCTCAGCAGGCTGGTCTGCAGGTTCTGCTCGAGCTGGTTGCGTTCGGCCTTCAGGGCTTCCTGGGTTTCGACTCTCTGCTGGCAGTCGAGAGCCTGGATCAACAGGCCACGCTCTGGCAGGTTGGCCCCCCCAGGCCAAGGCCTGCAGACCACCTCGACATGGCGCCAGCCGTCGGTGAGTCGCAGTTGCTGGCAACGGGGTTCACAGACTTCGGCTCGGTGGCTGCTGAAGGCCTCCCAGGGCTGGCCCACCAGGACGTCCCGGTCACGGCCGAACAGCTGAACCATGGCGGGATTGAGTTGGCAGATCCGCCCTTGTTGATCCAACAGCGCGATCCCCACCGGCGCGTGCTGCTGCATCGTCTCCAGCAGCGCCCGGGTGCGGTCGAGCCGGCAGCGCAGGCGGCAGGCCCAGAGGCACAGGCCGATGGCGGCGGTCTCCACGAACAGATGCAGTCCTGCATCGCCGGCGACCACATCGGGACCCAGCCCCGCGCTGTAGGCCGCCAGAGCCCACAGCACCGCAGCCAGTGCCGTCAGAGGTCCCAGCGGCAACCAGGCGATGCCGGCGATGAATGGCAGAAAGTAGGCATTCGCCAGCCTGTAATCGCTCACCGCGGTGAGGCGTAACTCCAGGGAGTAGGTGGCGACGGTGGCCAGCAGCAGCAGAACCAGCCGCCGACGGCAATGCTGTTTTTGCATGACCGCAGCTTTGCAGACAGTCAGCTTTGTTGTGGCCTAGTTCTGCCATCGGCGTCGCTAGCGGCTGTAGTGCGCCTTGGCCTCGTACAGCACGTCGTCGGTGATCAGGGCCAGACCCCGGTCCCGGGCAAACGATTCGGTGTTGCGTCGCACCTTGGGCCTGACAAAGAACGGGATCTTGGCCAGCTCCGCTTCTCCCTCGGGGGACCAGTGGGGCTCGCCAGCCGTTGCGGGTGTTGGCGTTGGTGGCGAGACGGGGGTCGATGCTCCAGCTGACGGCGCCCCTTCGCCCAGGTGGCTGCGGTGCCCGTCGACAAACTCGAAGTCATGGCGGAACATCCCGATCAGGTGTTCCTCCAATCCCATCATCAGCGGGTGCACCCAGCTGTCAAACAGCACGTTGGCGCCCTCAAAGCCCATCACCGGGCTGTAGCGAGCCGGCACGTCCTGCACATGCAGCGGGGTGCTGATCACCGCGCAGGGAACCCCCAGACGCTTGGCGCTGTGCCGTTCCATCTGGGTGCCCAGCACCAGCTCGGGGGCGGCCTCGGCCATGGCGGCCTCGACCGCCAGGTAGTCATCGCTGATCAACGCCTCCAGGCCCAGCTCGGCCGCTGCGGCGCGCACCTCACGGGCCAGCTCGCGGCTGTAGGTGCCCAGTCCGACCACGTGAAAGCCCAGTTCCCGGCTGGCGATGCGGGCGGCGGCAATGGCGTGGCTGGCATCGCCAAAGATGAACACCCGCTTGCCGGTCAGGTACGTCGAATCGACCGAGCGCGAATACCAGGGCAACTGCGAGCGCTCTTCGACAGCGCAGCGTCCATCGCCCTGGGGGATCAGCTCGGCCGGTAGCTCCAGGCCCAGGGTCTGGTGTAGCTCCCGCAAAAACGACACGGTGGCGCCGACGCCGATTGGCACCGTTTTCACGGTGGCCATGCCAAAGCTGCGCTCCAGCCAGCTGCACAGCGGGCCCGCCACCTCGGGGTACAGGCAGACGTTGGCGTCAGCCATGGGGATGCGCGACAGGTCCTTCGGCCGGGCTCCCAACGGCGCCACCACCGCCACGTCCACGCCGTAGCTGGCCAGCAGCCCTGTGATTTCGCGCACGTCATCGCGGCAGCGGAAGCCCAGGCGGCTGGCGCCCAGCAGGTTGACCCGCGGGCGCCGGCCCTCGGCCCGCCAGCGGCCGGGGTCCGCTTTGGGCGAGCCCGGCGGCGGCAGCTGGGGTTTGAGCAGGTTGCGCACCAACTGATAAATGGTTTCAGCCGCGCCCCAGTTCTCTTTTTTGGAGTAGGCGGGCAGCTCCAGATTCACCATCGGGATGCCGCCCAGGTCCATGCCCGCGGCCAGGGCACCGGGTTGGTCCTGGATCAGCTCGGCGGTGCAGCTTTCACCCACCAGCAGGGCCTCTGGTTGGTAGCGCGCCACCGCCTCGGCGATCGAGCGCTTCACCAGTTCGGCCGTGTCGCCCCCCAGGTCCCGCGCCTGAAAGGTGGTGTAGGTGACCGGCGGGCGTCGCTGTTGCCGCTCGATCATCGTGAACAGCAGATCGGCATAGGTGTCGCCCTGGGGGGCGTGCAGCACGTAGTGCACGCCCTCCATCGAGTCGGCGATGCGCAGGGCGCCCACATGGGGCGGCCCTTCGTAGGTCCAGAGGGTCAGTTCCATGTCAGGTGAAGGTGAGGGCGCTGCGGCGGCGCAGGGGGCGGGCAAACAGTTCGGCCAGATCGGCGGCCTGATCGATGCCGTGAATGGGGCTGAACACCAGTTCGATCGACCATTTGGTGGCGATTCCTTGCGCCTCGAGCGGGTTGGCCAGGCCCAGACCACACAGCACCAGGTCGGGGCGCTGGGCTTCGAGCCGTTTCAGTTGGTTCTCAACGTGCTGGCCCTCGCTGAGCTGGGTGTCTGCAGGCAGCAGCGCCAGCTCGGCAGCCATGAGCTGGCGGTCGAGGTAGGGCGTGCCCACTTCGACCAGCTCCATGCCGCACTCGCGACTCAGAAACCGGGCCAGCGGGATCTCGAGCTGCGAATCGGGCATCAGAAAAAGACGTTTGCCCGCCAAGGTCTCCCTGTGGGGAGCCATGGCCCGCTGGCTGCGCTCCACCAGGGGATCGAGCACCGCGCTCACCCGAGCCGGGTCGATGCCAAAGGCCGCTGCCGCTGCCGCCATCCAGGCGCGACTGCCTTCGACCCCAAGGGGGTATGGCGCGTTGATCAGCTCGGCCCCCCGGTCGATCAGGGCGCGGGCGGTGCCGCTTAGATAGGGCTGGGCCAGCAGCAGCTTGGTGCCGGGCCCCACCACCGGCAGCTGGGTGGATTGCCTTGGCGGCAGTGTCGAGACATTGTCGAGACCAAGCTTGGCAAACAGGTTCAGCAGGCGGTCTTCGACAGCATCGGCCAAGGTGCCGGCGATCAGCAGCTGCTGGGTGGCCTGGTCGGGCGGGGCCGCTGGCATCAGCGGGATCAGCGCCTGCAGGGCACCGTCTTCGCCCTGGGTGAAGGTGGTTTCAATGCCGCTGCCGCTGTAGTTGAGCACCGTCACGCGGCCCTGGTGTTGGGCGCCCAGCCGCTCGGCCGCCTTGGCCAGGTCGAGCTTGATCACCTCGCTGGGGCAGCTGCCCACCAGAAACAGGGTGCGGATCTCGGGGCGCCGCGCCAGCAGCTGGCCCACCAGCCGGTCCAGTTCGTCGTTGGCATCGGCCAGTCCGGCCAGATCCCGCTCCCCCAGGATCGCCGTGCCAAAGCGGGGCTCGGCAAAGATCATCACACCGGCCGCGCTCTGGATCAGGTGGGCGCAGGTGCGCGAGCCCACCACCAGAAAAAAGGCATCGGGCATGCGCCGATGTAGCCAGACGATGGACGTCAGACCGCAGAACACCTCTCGCTGGCCGCTTTCCTTGATCGGTGGCGGCAGTGTGGTTGTCATGGGCTGCCCAAGAACCGAACGCAGCCCCCTCGCTAGCGCTTCTCGGAGACCGGCGGCACCCCCAGGGCACATGCTGTGATGCGGGCTGTGGGCAAAGCAGCACAAACCCCCGATCCGGCTAAGGGTTGCACTGCTGGCAATGGGCCGGGACGGCCACCAGCAACCCGTCGCGGCGGGGTTGAGAGCGCCTTGACCCGCAATGGGGGCAGCCCCAGATCTCATGCCGGGTCAGTGCCGTCGGCTCACCACACCAGCAGCAGGGCAGCCCGGCTGCGGTGTCAACCAGTCCCCAGCCCGGTGCACCGCAATCGGGGCAGGGGCGCCGCAGCCGCCGCACCAGCGCCAGTCCCAGGCGCCGCAGTGAGGCCATGCGGGTGGGGTTGAGGTGCGCCCGCATGTCGGTTTCGAGCAGCACCCGCCCACCGGGGTCGGCGCGTCGGCTAAAGGCCAGGGCGTTTTGCAGGTCCTGGGTTGTTGTCAGTCCTTTGAACAGGGGGGCACCTGGCGTCCACCCGGCAGGTCTGGCAATCACGCCGTGGCTGGGAAAGCCGACCCGGGTCAGCCAGCCGTCGGGATCATCGGCCGGGCCAAAGCTCTGCTGGCTGTAGTTGGTGCGCAGCTCCAGCCGTTCTTCGACGACCTCAAGGCCGTGCTCGCGGTCCAGCAGCAGCAGCAACTCGCGGCCCACGGGCAGCATCGGCGCGGCCGGATGGGGCCCAAAGCTGCCTTCGCTGGCCAGACCCAGCGCCAGTCCGGACTGCTCAAGGCCCAGCAGGGCTTTGCGCCGGCAGGTGGTCAGGGCATCGGCCGGCCGGTCCCGTTCACCGCTGAAGGTGCCCAGTTGGTCGGTGTCGCAACCACTGACCACCAGGGTCAGACCCAGGCCGACCCGAAATGGGCGTGCCAGGGCCCGTTCCTTGCCATGGCGGGTGGTCAGGCAGACCGGCCCGTTCATCTCAAGCTCCGTCCTGCTCATCGAACCGTGCGGTGGTGATTGGCCTGGTGCAAGAGCAGGGCCGATCGCAGCAGCAGCCAGATACAGGCCAGCGTGAGTAAGGCAGCCATGGTTGTGGCCAATAGCTTCTGATGTTTAGTACGCGGGCCACTGGGTCTGGGTAGCCACCAAATCAGGGTGGCTTTCTGGCCAGATCTGCGCACGATCTGCTACCGCTTCAAGCACGCTGCGAGCAGCTCCAAGTGTTGTTGCGACATCGCCGGTAACCCATGCCGCAGCGGGTTTGGGGCACTGATCAGCTGATCTGATCAGAGCAATTGCACCTTCTCGTTGATCGCGATCCAAAAAGGAACCTTTTCTGTTTCTAAACCCTGTAGGTTGGCGCCCACCTGACGGGGTTCACCCACCATGACCGCGCCACAGAAGCTCACCCGCAGCAGCTGCGACGCTCTCAGCACCCACCTGCGCAATCTCGCGCGGATTCCCCTGCTGACCCACGAGGAGGAAATCACCCTGGCCCGTGCCGTCCAGGCCCTGCGCCGGTTAGAGGACATCAGCGAAGAGCTGACCTTGCGCTCGGGTGGACAGGCCCCTTCGCTCGAGGTTTGGGCCGCAGAAGCCGGCCTGACCCCACTGGAGCTGGTGCGCCGCCGGCGCCGCGGCCAGCGGGCCAAACAACGGATGGTGTCGGCCAACCTGCGTCTGGTGGTCACCATTGCCCGCAAATACGGCAGCCGCCAGCTCGAGCTCGAGGATCTGGTGCAGGAGGGCAACATCGGCCTGATCAAGGCGGTCGAACGGTTTGATCCGACCCGCGGTTACAAGTTCTCGACCTACGCCTACTGGTGGATTCGCGAGGGCATCACCCGCGCTATCTCCGACAAGAGCCGCACCATTCGCCTGCCCGTCCATGTGGGCGAGGTCCTGAGCAAGCTGCGGCGTGCCCAGCAGACCCTGTGCCAACAGCTGGGCCGCACACCCAGCATCGACGAGCTGGCCGCCTTCACGGGCTTCAAACCCCTGGACATTGAAGAGATCCTCTTTCGTGCCCAGCAACCCGTCAGCCTTGACGCCGGTCAACTGAACGAGGGTGATGGGTCGCTGCTCGATCGCATCCACTGTTCGTCCACCCAACCGGAGCAGCGTCTGATGGGTCAGCTGTTCAGCAGCGACCTTGAGCAACTGCTGCATGAACTGCCCTCCCAGGAAGCCCAACTGCTCCGCCTCCGCTATGGCATGAATGGCCTCGAGCCCCAGAACCTGAGCGCCGTTGCCCGCAGCATGGGGGTGACCCGCGACACGGCCCGCGGCATCGAACGCCGCGCGCTTGCGGCCGTCCGCGGACTGTCCCACAAGGTGGTCGATTACATCAAAGAAGCCTGATTGCGGCCCGTCCAAGCCCGCAGGCGGCGGCGGCGCCAATGACCTGCATCACGCTCCAGCGCCAACGCAGTTGCACCACCAGGGCCACCCCCACTACCACCAGGGCAGCGGGCTCGAGGCGCCCCGCTGGCCACAGCACCGGCCCTGCGAACACCACCGCCAAACTGGCGATCACCCCCACCACCGCAGCCGTGATCGCCGTCAAGGGGGCACCCAGCCGCAGATCATCACGGCTGGCTTCCACCAGAGGCGCACCGGCCAGGATGAAGCCAAAGGAGGGCACGAACGTGAACCACACGGTCACCAGCGTTGCCGCCAAGGCCGCCGGCAGGCTGGCGCCCCCGCCGCCCAGCCCCGTGTTCCATCCCCCCATGAAGCCGACAAAGGCCACCACCATGATCAGCGGCCCCGGGGTGGTCTCCCCCAGGGCCAAGCCATCGACCATCTGGCTGGCGCTCAACCAGCCAAAGCTGTCGACCGCTCCCTGGGCCACATAGGGCAGCACCGCATAGGCGCCGCCAAAACTGAGCAGCGCCACCCGGCTGAAAAAGCGCGCCATGGTGGCCAGGGTGCCGTTCCAGCCACCCCAGTGCATCAGCGCAGCCAACGGCAGCAGGGTTGCCAGGCCCCAAACCAGCAGGGTTACAGCCAAGCGCTGCCGCGACAGCTGCGCATGGGCCGGGGTGGGCGTCAGGTCGTCGTGCAGGGCTGGCGGCAGGACCGTGCCATCGGCTTGAGGGCTGTTGACGGTTCCTTGGGTTTGCCGCTGGATCCAATGGGGCCGCAGCTGGCCTGCGCTCCAGCCGACCAGCGCCGCCAGACCCACCACCAGCGGGTAGGGCAGTCGCAGCACCGCCAGCCCGGCAAAGGCCAGGGCCGCCAGCAGCTTCAGCAGAGGGGTCTGCAGGGTCCGCTGGCCCAGACGCCAGGCAGCCACCACCACGATCGCCAGCACTGCCGGTTTCAGCACGGCAAAGACCGATGCCAGCAACGGCAGCTGGCCCCACAGCGCATAGGCCGTGGCCAGGGTTGTCAGCACCAGCACCGACGGCGCCAAAAACAAGCCCCCGGCGATCAGGCCACCGGGCACGCCGTGCAGCAGCCAACCCAGATAGGTGGCCAATTGGGTGGCTTCGGGCCCGGGCAGCAGCATGCAGTAGTTGAGCGCATGCAGGTAGCGCCGCTCGCTCAGCCAGCGGCGCCGCTCCACCAGCTCCCGATGCAGCAAGGCGATCTGGCCGGCAGGTCCGCCAAAGCTCACCAGCCCTAGCTGCAGCCAGAAGCGGGAGGCTTCGGCCAGGGACACGGCGATCGGCCTGTTCGACCTCGTCCCGACTGCAGCCGCGTCTGGTTTCACGGCAGTTGGCGATGGGCAAGTTCTCCTTGCATCAGCAACATCGACTCGCCAACCGCAAACGGTTGCCACTGTTCATCGGTCGTCAGTGGCTCGGTGCTCAGGATCGTGACCACATCCGACGCCTTGGTCAGGGTCGCAAAATCGATCTTGAGGTCGGCATCGGCCAAGGTGGCCGTGGTGAACGGCGCGCGGCGGGTGAGCCAGTGCAGCCGTGTTGTGGCTGTGGCAAACAGCCATTGCCCATTGCTGATCAAGGCATTGAAGGTACCGCGCTGGGCCAGTTGGACAGCGCAGCTGTGCAGGAGCGCGAACAGCTCGGTTGGCTGCTCGGGATTGGGGTCCTGCGCATCCAGTTGTTGCAGGATCCAGCAGAACGCAGCCTCGCTGTCGGTGGAGCCAAAGGGCCGGTAGCGATCGCCACTGTTGATGTCTCCCTTCAGATCACCGTTGTGGGCAAACACCCAGCGTTGCCCCTGCCAGGTGCGACTGAACGGATGGCAATTTTCAAGGTTGACCACGCCCTGGGTGGCCTTGCGGATGTGGGCGATCGACACCAGAGCCTTGGGCGAGCGGTCGGCCAGCTGGTCGGCCAGTGCCGAAAAGGCAGCGGGAGCATCCTCGCGGATCAGATTGAGCCCAGAACCGTCGGGGGTGAAACTGGCCAGCCCCCAGCCGTCAGCGTGTTCGCCGGTGGCCCCGCCCCGACGGCTGAGCCCACGAAACGAGAAGCCCATGTCCGTCGGTGTGTTGGCGTTGAGGGCCAGCAGTTCGCACATGGGTCGTCAGCGGGATTGGGCAAACAGGCGGTCCAAAACCCCGCCATGGGCCATGACCGGGAAGGTGCCTTGGCGATTCACGGTCTCGGTTGCCAGGACGAAGGCATTCTCGTTGTTCAGCAGCCTGGGGACGCCCTCTGCCTGGGACCACTATTTCCCATTTACCTGCCGTGTTATGCCTGGCACAATGGGCCGGTTGGTCGATCGGAAGATGGGATTTAGTGCCAAGACAGAATATGGCCTGGTGGCATTGCTCGATCTGGCCGCAGCCCATGTCACTGGAGAGTTGTTGCAAACAAGGGAAATCGGCCGTCGGCACGGCATCCCCGAGCGCTATCTCGAGCAGATGCTGACGGCCCTGCGCAAAGCAGGATTTCTCAAGAGTGCCCGCGGACCCCACGGCGGCTTTCAGTTGGCGCACCCCCCCGAACAGATCACGATCGCGTCGGTCGAGGCCTGTTTGGAGGGTTCAAGCAGCAGCGACCGGCAGGGTGATCGCGACGACCCAGCTTTTCTGGCTCTCAGCAACCTCGATCAACGCGCCGAGCAGGCCCGCTCCGCGGTGTTGCAGGGGGTGACCCTGGCTCAACTGTTGCAGGACAAGGAACGGTTGCAGCAGCCGTTGCCGATGTTTTACATCTGAGTAACGTTTTGGCATCCGTGAGCTTGGCTGAAGCGTTGATGCAAGCTCATTGATCTACGAGATTTGCAAGCGAATCTGATCCTGATGGTGATGCGTTAAGTCATGGGTCGATCAGGCTGCAATCGCCCGAGGCTTCCCTTTCATTGGCTCACCCACCTCAGGCAGCTGGTACACCTGAGCACGGTAGAGGCGATCGCTGAAGAGAACTGGGCGATGCAGTTGATCGGGCAATTGCCCGAGCTCGATTGGTTGCCGCTGCTCGGCCTGTGCCTGTGCTGGCAGGGCATCGATGGTTTGCACCAGATGACGCTTGCTGCGTCGCCTAAGGGGTAGCGGTTGCAGCAGCAGTCTCCGGTTCGCTGGGGATGACCAGTCGCAGCAGAATCGGTGCCAAAAAGGTGGTGCCGATCACCATCAGCAGAATCGCCGCTTCAAGCGCGGGTGTCAGGATGCCGGCCTGGCTGCCCAACCCCAGGAAAATCAGACCCACCTCGCCCCGGGGCATCATCCCCAGTCCCACCACCAGTCGGTTGGTGGGTTCGGCGCTCAGATAGCTCCACCCCGTCGCCACCTTGCCGGCGATGGCCACCACCAGCAGAAACGCGGCCACGATCAGGCCTTCACGGTTGGCCGGATCCAACGGATTGAGCACCGACAGATCCATGCTGGTGCCGATCAGCACAAAGAACACGGTGGCAAACAGGGCCACCAGCGGCTTGACCGCCGCATCGATGTCATGGGTGTGCTTTGAAGCGCTCAGAATCAAGCCAGCGGCAAAGGCTCCCAGTGCGGCCTCAAGGCCGATCGCCTGGGCGGCAAAGCAGCACAGCGTCAACACAACAAAGCTGGCCACTGCCACATCGCCGGGGGCCTTGAGCCGATCGACCACCCAGTCAAAGGCTGGTGCAGCCTTGCGACTCAGAATCAGGGCTACCCCCACAAAAGCCACCGCAGCAAGGCAAAGCTTGACCACCGGCCCAACGCTGAAGGCACCGCCACCCACGATCGCCACCACCACCGCCAGGATGACGATCCCCAGGATGTCGTCGAGCACAGCTGCTCCGATCACGATCTGACCCTCGCGGCGCTTGAGCCACTTCAGTTCACCGAACACACTGGCGGTGATGCCGATGCTGGTGGCGGTCATGGCGGCGCCCGCAAACACCGCCGGGATCAAGGGCACATGAAAGAGGTCATAGAGGCCTGCGGTTCCCAGGGCAAAGGGCAGCAGCACCCCTGTCACAGCCACGGTGCTGGCCTGCACGCCCACGGCCACCAGCTCGTCGAGTTCGCTCTCGAGGCCGGTGAGAAACAGCAGGGCATACAGACCCAGCTGCGCCACCGTTTGCAGGCTCGCAAAGGTCTCGGCGTTGATGGCGCGCACGGCATCGGGCGCGAGCTCGGCCAGCGCAGCCACCAGCCCCGCCGCCGCGCCACTGAGCTGGGCTTGCGTCTCGGGCGGCACGATCAGGTGCAGCCCTGATACACCGATCAACACACCAGCGACCAGCTCACCCAGGATCGTGGGCAGTTGCAGCCGCACCATCACTTCAGC
>JBJOHB010000089.1:0-3191 GCA_046047915.1 Cyanobacteriota bacterium | reverse complement strand
TGGCCCAGCTGTGCGGCCTGGTCTGATGGCACCGGCCCGGCTGCGGCTCCGCTGCTGCGGTGTGGTGCAGGGGGTGGGGTTTCGCCCTGCGGTGCATCGCCTGGCCCGTGCCCTGGGGCTGTGCGGCAACATCGAGAACCACCCGGGTGCGGTGCTGCTGGACCTGTGGGGCGCACGTGGGGATCTGGAGCGGTTGCTGGTGGAGCTGCCAGCGGCCCTGCCGGCAGGGGCGCGCCTGGAGCCGTTGCGACCCCAATGGCTCCCGCCAGGAGACCATGGGCCCCAGGAGCTGCGCATCGGCACCAGCGGCATGACGCCCCTGGCCGCGGGCTGGTTGGCCCCGGCCCTGGTGGCCGATCTGGCCCCCTGCCGTGCCTGCCTGGCTGAGCTGGCGGATCCGAGCAACCGGCGCCATCGCTACCCGTTCATCAGCTGCAGCAGCTGCGGTCCCCGCTACAGCATCGCCACGGCCGAGCCCTACTGCCGGGCCCACACCACCCTGGCCGGCTTCGGTCTGTGTCCGGACTGTCAGGCCGAGTTTGATGACCCTGGCGACCGCCGCTTTCACGCCGAGACGGTTGCCTGCCCCCGCTGCGGGCCGCGCTTGCAGTGGATCGGCCCGCCAGCCCCCCCTGGCTCTGCGGCCGACCCCCTGGCCCGGGCGGTGGCCCTGCTGCGGCGCGGCGGCATCCTGGCGTTGCAGGGCGTCGGTGGCTTTCAGCTGCTGGTGGATGCCACCAACAACCGGGCGGTCACTCGCCTGCGGCGCCGCAAGAGCCGCCCGAGCAAGCCCCTGGCCCTGCTGCTGGCCGAGCCGGCGCCACTGGAGCCCTGGCTGCGGATCTCGGCGGCGGAACGCCGCTGCCTGCACAGCCCCCAGGCCCCGATCGTGCTGCTGCAGCGCCGGGAGCGTCCTGGTTGCCCCCTGGGCGAGGCCGTGGCGCCGGGCTGCGCTGAATTGGGGATCATGCTGCCGGCGTCGCCCCTGCATTGGCTGCTGGCCAGCGAGGCGGCCGTGCCGCTGGTGGCCACCAGCGGCAACCGCAGCGGCCAGCCCCTGGCCCACACCCTGGCCGAAGCCCTGGCCTGGCTTTGCGATCCATTGGCGCCGATCGCCGATGGCGTGTTGCTGCACGATCGGGCCGTGGCGCGGCCCCTCGATGATTCGGTGCTGCGCTGCATCGACGGGCAGCCGCAGTTGTTGCGCCGGGCCCGTGGCTATGCCCCAGGCCCTTTGCCGCTGCCGCTCCCCGGCCCGGCCATGCTGGCGCTGGGGGGCGACCTTAAGAGCGCCCCGGCCCTGGCCCTGGGCCAGCAGGTCTGGATGGCGCCGCCGCTGGGTGATTTGGCGGACGCCTGCACCCAGGCCCGCTGGCAGGCGGGTCTGGACGAGCTGTTGGCGCGCAGTGCGGGCCAGTTGGCCACGGTCTGCAGCGACGGCCACCCGGGTTATCTGAGCCGGCAGTGGGCCCAGGCCCTGTGCCGGGCGCAACCGGCGTTGCAGCACTGCCGCGTGCAGCACCACCAGGCCCATGCCCTGGCGGTGCTGGCCGAACACGGCCTGGGGCCACCGGCGCTGGCGCTGGCGTTTGACGGCCTGGGTCAGGGCACCGGCCCGGTGCCGCTATGGGGTGGTGAAGGGCTGCTGATTGATGCCAAGGGCGTCGTCAGTCGGGATGTCTGCCTGCGGCCCTTTGCCCTGCCCGGTGGGGCCCTGGCCGTGCGCGAACCCCGCCGCGCCGCCCTGGGGCTGCTGGCCGGGGCGGGCGCGGCAGCCCTGGCCCACGGTGGGGCCGCGGCCACCCTGGCCGCCTTTGCACCGGGCGAGCAGCAGCTGCTGCTGCAGGCCCTGACCTCGGGCTGCCACAGCCCCCTGACTTCGAGCGTGGGCCGGTTGTTTGACGCGGTCGCCTCACTGCTGGATCTGGTGCAGGTGCTCAGCCACGAGGGCCAGGGCGGGCTGCTGCTCGAAGGCGCCGCCGCCGCCGCCGCTGCTGCTGCCACTGACCAAACACCGGAGCGGGCCTACCCGTTGCCGCTGCGGCCGGCGGAACCAGAGTTGGCCCTGCCCCACTGGTGGGACTGGCAGCCGCTGCTGGCGGCCCTGCTGGCCGATCGGGCGGCAGGCGTGCCCACGGCAGTGATCGCCCTGGGGTTTCACCGCGCCCTGATTGATGCGGCCGCGGGCTGGGCGGTGCGGGCGGCGCGACACCAGCCCCAGGGCAAGGCCCGGGCGCCGGTGGTGGTGCTCTGCGGCGGCTGTTTTCAGAACCGGCTGCTGCTGGACGGCACGCTCACGGCGCTGCGCCGCGCCGGTCTCGAGCCGTTGTGGGCCCAGCAGCTGCCCAGCGGGGACGGCGGCCTGGCCCTGGGGCAGCTGCTGGCGGCCCGGATCGGCGGCGGTTGTGCGGCGGCGGCCGTTGCTGGCGAATCCGCTGTTTAAACCGGGATCAGGCCATCGTCGGGGGATCCCATGTGCCTGGCTGTCAGCGGCACGATCGTGGCGATCACCCCGCAGCCGGATGGCGATCCCCTCTGGCTGCAGGCCCGGGTCGATTTCGACGGCGTCAGGCAATGGGTGAGCCTGGCCTGCCTGCCCCAGGCCCGGGTCGGCGATCGCGTGCTGGTGCATGTGGGCCTGGCCCTGAGCCTGGTGGAGCACGAGCCATGAGCAGCGCGGGGCGGCTGACGGTCGATGCCAACGGGGCGGTGGCCTCGGTGGCTTATCGGCTCAATGAGGTGATCGCGATCTATCCGATCACCCCGGCATCGCCAATGGCTGAATCGGCCGATGCCTGGGCCGCCGAGGGGCGTCCCAATCTCTGGGGCAGCGTGCCGGCGGTGGTGGCGCTGCAGAGCGAGGCCGGCGCCGCCGGCAGCCTGCATGGGGCCCTGCAGACGGGCGCGCTGGCCACCACCTTCACGGCCAGCCAGGGGCTGCTGTTGATGATCCCCACCCTGTACAAGCTGGCCGGCGAGCTGACGCCGGTGGTGCTGCATGTGGCGTCACGGGCCGTGGCCACCCAGGGGTTGTCGATTTTTTGTGATCACAGCGATGTGATGGCTACCCGGGGCACGGGCTGCGGCCTGCTGTGTGCGGCCTCGGTGCAGGAGGCCAGCGATTTTGCCGCCATCAGCACCGCCCTCAGCCTGCGCAGCCGCCTGCCCTTTCTGCATGTCTTCGATGGCTT
>JBJOHB010000088.1:0-19542 GCA_046047915.1 Cyanobacteriota bacterium | reverse complement strand
TGGGGAGGTGCGGGCTTCCGCCGCTTGTGGGAGGCGGCCGTGGCCTATCAACATGTCTAGAACCGATTGTCGTGGGCGTCACCATGAGCGATGACACCGTTGCGGGTTCCGGGGATTCCCTGCCCACCGATCAGGCTGAGGTTCAGGCCGACCAGCAGACCGCGCCGGCTCAGCCCGAGCCGGAGTCCCAGGCTGGTTCCGACACGGCAGCGATACCCGAGCCGCCTGCGGCCGATCCCGCCAGCCGCGTTGCCCAGCTCGAGCAGGAGCTCGCGGCCCTGCGCGAGCAGCACGAGAACCTCAACGGCCAATACATGCGCCTGGCGGCCGATTTCGACAACTACCGCAAGCGTCAGAGCCGGGATCTCGAGGATCAACGCCTGCAGATCGCCTGCAACACCCTGAGCGAGATCCTGCCGGTCGTCGACAACTTCGACCGGGCCCGTCAGCAGCTCAATCCCCAGCACGAGGAGGCCCAGACCCTGCACCGCAGCTATCAGGGGCTGTACAAGCAGCTGGTTGACGTCTTCAAGCAGCTGGGGGTGTCGCCAATGCGGGTCGAGGGTGAGCCGTTTGACCCGAGCCTGCATGAGGCGGTTCTGCGCGAGCCCAGCGACCAGCATCCAGAAGATGTGGTGATCGAAGAACTGCAGCGGGGCTACCAGCTCAACGGTCGGGTGCTGCGCCATGCCCTGGTCAAGGTGTCGATGGGCCCCGGTCCAGCTGAGCAGCCCCAGGAGCAGGCCGGCTGATGGCCGACTACTACGACCTGCTGGGGGTCAGCCGCGATGCTGACGCCGACACCCTCAAGCGGGCCTACCGGCGCTTGGCGCGTCAGTACCACCCTGACGTCAACAAGGACCCTGGCGCCGAAGACAAGTTCAAGGAGATCGGCCGGGCCTACGAGGTGCTCAGCGATCCCCAGACCCGGGCCCGCTACGACCAGTTTGGCGAGGCCGGGCTTGGCGGCGGCGGCATGCCCGACATGGGCGACATGGGCGGTTTCGCCGATCTGTTCGAAACCTTCTTCAGCGGTTTCGGCGGCGGCATGGGCGGTGCCGGCGCCCAGCAGCGTCGTCGGGGGCCCCGTCAGGGTGACGATCTGCGCTTTGACCTGACGATCAGCTTCAGCGAGGCGATCACCGGGGTCGAAAAGGAGGTGCAGCTGCGCCACCTCGAGACCTGCGGCACCTGCAAGGGCTCAGGGGCCAAAAGCGGCAGTGGCCCGGTCAGTTGCGGCACCTGCGGTGGTGTGGGTCAGGTGCGCCGCGCCACCCGCACCCCGTTCGGCAGCTTCACCCAGGTGGCGCCCTGCCCGACCTGCGACGGCGCTGGCCAGGTGATCGCCGATCCCTGCCCGGCTTGCGGCGGCCAGGGGCTGCAGCAGGTGCGCAAAAAGCTGCGCATCAACATTCCGGCCGGGGTCGACACCGGCACCCGTCTGCGGGTGGCCAACGAAGGCAACGCCGGACCCCGTGGTGGCCCTGCCGGGGATCTGTACGTCTTCCTCAGCGTGCAGAGCCATCCCCACCTGCGTCGGGATGGGTTGCAGATCCATTCGGAGGTGACCCTCAGCTACTTGCAGGCGATCCTGGGCGACACGATCGAGGTCGAAACCGTCGACGGCAGCGAACAGCTCGAGATTCCGGCAGGCACCCAGCCCGGCACCGTGCTGACCCTCACCGGCAAGGGCGTGCCCAAGCTGGGCAACCCGGTGGCCCGTGGCAACCACCTGTTTACGGTCAAGGTGCAGTTGCCCACCAAGCTGAGCGCCGATGAGCGCCAGCTGCTGGAAGAGCTGGCCGGTCATCACACCCGGCGTGGCCACAAGCACCACCACAAGAGCGGCCTGTTCGGCGGGTTGTTCGGCCAGCGTGACTGACCTCGAGCTGCGGGGCACTCCCTGTCCCCTCAACTACATCCGCACCAAGCTGGCACTCGAGGGGCTGGCGGCCGGCCAGCAGCTGCGGGTCACCCTCGACCGGGGTGAACCGCAGCAGATGGTCGCTGACGGCATCAGCGCCGCCGGCCATCAGGTCGAGGTCGGGCCCCATGCTGACGACCCGGGGGCGGTGGTGTTGGTGATTACGCCCCATGGCTGAGGCGGGTCGGCGGGGCCGGGTGGTGGCCCTGCTGGCCAATTACTGCTGGGTGCAGCTGGATCAGCTAGGCCCCGACGGCGTCCGGCGGCTGCTGTGTACCCGTCGCACCCGTCTGGGCAAGAGCGGCCAGACCATCTGCGTCGGTGATTGGGTGCAGGTCGACGGGATCGATTGGCCGGCCGGCCGTGGGGCGGTCGCGGCCGTCGAGCCGCGGGGGCTGGTGCTCGATCGGCCGCCGGTGGCCAACCTGTCGACGGTGGTGGTGGTGGTGGCCCTGGCCGAACCGGCCCTGGACCCGCTGCAGCTGACCCGGTTTCTGATCACCGCCGAACTGTCGGGAGCGATGGTGGAGCTGGTGTTCAGCAAGGTCGATCTGTTGCCGGCGGCCCAGGTGGATGGGTGGTTGCAGCGCGCCGGCGGCTGGGGGTACCAGCCCCTGGCGGTCTCCACGGCAGTCCCGACGGTGGCTGCCAGCGGGCTCGAGGGGCTCCGCCAGAGGCTCAGCCGGCCTGGCCTGGCCGTGCTCTGCGGGCCTTCGGGCGTGGGCAAGAGCAGTCTGATCAATGCCCTGATCCCCGACCTTGGGCTGCGGGTGGCCGAGGTCTCGGGCCGGCTCCAGCGGGGGCGTCACACCACCCGTCATGTGGAACTGTTTCCGCTGGCTGATGGCGCCCTGCTGGCGGACACACCGGGTTTCAACCGCCCCGTGCTGCCGACGCAGCCGGCCGATCTGATCGCCTGCTTTCCCGAACTGCGGGCCCGGCTGCTGGGGCGCAGCTGTCAGTTCAGCGACTGCCAGCACCAGGACGAGCCGGGCTGCGCCGTCGGTTCTGGCTGGGACCGCCAACTCCTGTATCGCCAGTGCCTGCAGGAGCTGCAGGCCGAACAACGGCGCAGTGCCGGCAGCAACCGCGCCGAGGCAGGCGGCCTGCGCCAGCGGGGGGATCGCCTTGAACCGCGGCTCGAGGCCCGTTACCGCCAGCTCTCAAGGCGGGGCCTGCGGCAGCAGGCCGCCGCCGAACTCAACCTCCCAGACCCGGAAGATTGAGGTTGAGGCCGCCGGTCAGCTCTTCCATGCGCTCCTTCATCGTGCTGGTCGAGCGCTCGTAGGCGGCCCGCAGGGCGTCTAGAACGGCTGCTTCGGCCGCTTCGCTGCCCTGGGTCAGCAGCTCGGGGCTCAGGCGCACCTTGAGGGGCTGCTGGTTGCCGGACAACCAGACGCTGGCGAGGCCATCGGCACTGCTGCCCTCGAGCTCCATGGCATCGAGCTCCTCTTGCAGTTTCTGGGCGTCCTGCTGAATCTGCTGGGCCTTCTTGAAGGCTTCGGTCAGCTGGCCAAAGTTGGGGAGTCCGAAGCCGGCCATGCCCGAGAGATCACTGCCGGCAGGCTAGAACCCCAGCCGCTTGACCTCGGTGTGCAGGGTGATGCCGTGGGCCTGGAGCACCTGCTGCTGCACCTGGGCGATCAGGGCGGCGATGTCGGCGGCGCTGGCCGCGCCGCAGTTGACGATGAAATTGGCGTGGATCGGTGAGACCTGGGCATCGCCGATGCGCAGGCCCTTGAGCCCCAGGGCCTCGATCAGCTGGCCTGCCTTGTGCGGTTCGGGGTTGCGAAACACGCTGCCGCAGCTCGGTTGCTGGTAAGGCTGGCTGCTGGTGCGGCTGTGCAGATTGGCGCTGGTGCGGCGGCTGACCTCGGCGGGGTCCTGACCGCTTTGCAGCCGGAACCGCGCCGCCAGCACGATCCAGGGTTCCTGTTGCAGGCGGCTGTGCCGGTAGGCGTAGTCGAGCTCGCCGGCCTTCAGCTCGACCACGGCCTCGGGGTGGGCTGGATCCAGCAGTTGCACGCTCTCGAGGCAATCGGCGATGCAGCCCCCCTGGGCGCCGGCGTTCATCACCACGGCCCCGCCGACGGTGCCGGGGATGCCCACGGCCCATTCGAGACCCGCCAGACCCGCCCGGGCGGCCTTGCGCGCCAGGGTGGGGATCGGCTCGCCGGCCTGGGCCTCCACGACCCCCGTGCCAGCGTCAAGGCGGCTGCCTTGCAGCCGCCGCAGGCACAGGGTCAGGCCGGTCAGGCCCCCGTCGGCCACCAGCAGGTTGGAGCCGGCCCCGATGCAGCGCAAGCTCAGGCCCTGCTCCAGGCCCCAGTTCAACTGGGCGCGCAGCTCCTGCTGGTCGGCGGGCTCGGCCAGCCAGGCGGCGGGACCACCCACCTTCCAGGTGGTGTAGTCCCGCAGGCTCACCTGCTGCTGCAGACCGAGCGGGTGTGCCGCCACCCCGCCCATGCTCAGGCGGCCAGCGGCAGGGCGCTGTCGCTGGCCTCGAGCTGGGTGAACCGGTTGAGCCGGTCCCACAGGCCGTTGATGTCGCCGGCTCCCATGGCCAGCACCAGATCGCCGGGGCGGCTGTGGTCGGCCACCAGGGCCGTCAGTTCGTCGTTGCTGGTGGCCACGTTGATCGCCAGCTGTGGCTTGTGGGCGGCGATCGCCGCCGCCAGGGCCTCGCTGCTGACGCCGCTGATCGGTTGTTCGCCGGCGCCGTACAGAGGGGCCAGCAGGACCGCATCAGCGCCGCTCAAGGCCTGGGCAAAGCCGTCGAGAAACTGCCCGGTGCGGCTGTAGCGGTGGGGTTGAAACACCGCCAGCACCCGTCTGGGGATCTGGGGCAGGGTGGTGGCCCCGCTGCGCACCATCAGCTGGGCCATGGCCAGGGTCGCCTGCACTTCACTGGGGTGGTGGGCGTAATCGTCCACCACCAGCCGCTCCTGCCAGGTGCCCCGGTAATCGAAACGCCGTCCTGGAGCCTGCAGCTGGGTCACGGCCTGCTGCAATTCGGCGAACGAGACACCTTCGATCCTGCAGGCCGCGACGGCGGCGGTCACATTGCTGAGGTTGTGCAGGCCCGGTAGGGGGATCGTCAGCGTGCCGACTGGGCGGCCTTGTTCAAAGAAGTCAGCCACCGTGCCATCACCACGGCACTCGCGGGCGATCGCTGCGAAAGCGGCCTCCTGGGGGTGCTGGGTCGACCACCAGTGATCCGCACGAAAATGCTCCCGCAGCACCGGGCAGTCGCGGTTGGCGAGCAGCTGGCCGCAGCGGTTGCTGAAGCGTTGCACCGTGCCGATCAGGGCTGCCAGATCGGGGTAGTGGTCGGTGTGGTCCAGTTCCAGGTTGGTCAGGACGCCCAGCCGGGCCTTGAACTTGACCAGGGAGCCGTCCGATTCATCGGCTTCGGCCACCAGCAGCCGACCGTCGCCGTGGCGTCCGTTGCTGCCAAAGGCCGGCACGATGCCGCCGATCACGGCGGTCGGATCGTGGTGGGTCGCGGCCAGCAGCGTGGCGATCAACGAGCTGGTCGTGGTCTTGCCGTGGCTGCCGGCCACGGCGATCGAGGGCTGGGCGTTGATCAGCGCCGCCAGCACATCCGAGCGGTGGCAGATCGTCAGGCCTGCCCTGCGGGCCGCCCGCAGTTCGGGGTTGGTCTCGGGTACGGCCGAACTGATCACCACCAGGGGCGCGCTCGAGGTGCCGCTGCGGATCGCGTCGATCGTGCTGGCGCTCTGTTCACGAAAGACCCTGACCCCCAGGTGCCTCAGCTGGGTCAGGACGGCGTGATCGCGGGGATCGGAGCCGCTGACGCTGAAGCCGCGCTGGGACAGGATTCCTGCCAGGGCAGACATGCCGATGCCGCCGACGCCGATGAAGTGCAGCGGTTGGCGACGATCAAGCGATGGGGCCAAGGGCGTCTCCCGGTCGGCGAACAATCTGTCTCCGGCATGGCCGGAGTGCACCGAAATTAAGGCCGGATGGCCCCCCTGTCCTTTACAAGTTGCGTCGTCTTGCCGGCTCCCTTTCCAGCGGCCGCGGTTTGCCGAAGGAATCGGCTGTCAGATTTCTGTATGATCGGCCGCCAAAACCCCCTTTGCTAGCGGTTTTCACCGTTTCCTGCCATGACCCTGCGCGTTGCGATCAATGGATTCGGCCGGATCGGTCGCAACTTCATGCGGTGCTGGCTCAGCCGGGGTGCTGACACCAATCTCGAGATCGTCGGTTTGAACGGCTCTGGTGACACCACCACCAACGCCCATTTGCTCAAGTACGACTCGATGCTGGGCCCCCTGCGGGGCGTCGACATCACCACGACCGAGAACTCGATCACGGTCAATGGCAAGACGATCAAAGTCTTCTATGACCGCAATCCCGCCAACCTGCCTTGGAAGGAATGGGGCGTCGATCTGGTGATCGAGTCCACCGGCGTGTTCAACGATGACGTCGGCGCCAGCAAGCACTTCGAAGCGGGTGCCAAGAAGGTGATCCTGACCGCCCCCGGCAAGGGCGCCAAGGTGGGCACCTTCGTGGTCGGCGTCAATGCCGATCAGTACCGCCACGAGGATTGGGACATCCTCAGCAACGCCAGCTGCACCACCAACTGCATGGCGCCGATCGTCAAGACGATCGACCAGGCCTTTGGCATCGTCAAAGGCACCATGACCACTACCCACAGCTACACGGGTGACCAGCGCATCCTCGATGCAGCCCACCGCGACCTGCGCCGCGCCCGCGCTGCCGCCGTCAACATCGTGCCCACCAGCACCGGCGCCGCCAAGGCTGTTGCCCTGGTCTACCCCGAGGTCAAGGGCAAGCTGAGCGGCATCGCCTTGCGCGTGCCCACCCCCAACGTGTCGGTCTGCGACATGGTCTTCGAAGTGGGTCGCGACACCAGCGCCGAGGAGGTCAACGCCGTGCTCAAGGCCGCTGCTGAGAACGGCATGAAGGGCATCATCAAGTACTGCGACCTGCCCCTGGTGTCCAGCGATCACGCCGGCACCGATGAGAGCACCATCGTCGACGCCGACCTCACCTTGGTGATGGGCGGCAACATGGTCAAAATCGTCTGCTGGTACGACAACGAGTGGGGTTACAGCCAGCGTGTCGTCGACCTGGCCGAGATCGTCGCCAAGAACTGGAAGTGAGCCTGCTTGCTTGAGTCAGGGCCAACAGACTGACTCTTCCTTAGAATCGTCGCCAACCGCCCGCAAGGGCGGTTTTTTGTTGGTTGTGTGGGACCGCTGTCGCCGTCCATTGGGCTTTTGCAGTTGGGCTTTTGCAGTCCATTGCGCTGTTGACCATGGTCATGTCCATGGTCAAGTCCAGGTTTAGGCGTGAGCCTTGAGGTTGTCGCCGCCGTCGATGACGGTCGCTTTGATGATGGTGTCATCAACGCCCAGCTCCTCCAGGACGTCCATGCCGTCGACCACGTAGCCAAACGCGGCGTAACGCCCGTCGACCAGGTTGAGGCCGGCGGGGGTGAGCTCCGGTTCGTAGAGGAAGAAGAAGAACTGGGAGGAGCCATCATCGAGATGCTCGTCCGAATGGGCCCAACCCAGGGTTCCGTAGGTCGCAAACGGCAGCACCGCCTCGGCCTTGAAGCGACCCACGTCTTCAAAGGTCTCGTTGTAGATCGGCGCCGCATCCCCGGTGATGCGGATCTCCAGCGGCACGGTCCGTTCCTGCTTGCTGGTTGGATCGATGAAACCTTCATTGGGCCCCTTGGGATCGCCGGTCTGCAGCACGTAGAAGTCCTCGGCGCGGATGAACGGCAGTCCGTCGTAGAAACCGCGGCGCACCAGATCGACAAAGGCGCCGCCGGTGATCGGTGCGTTGTAGCCATCGATCACGGCCGTCAGCCTCCCCTTGCTGGTTTCAATGGCCACGGTGGCGCGTCCCAACAGACGCGGCAGCGCATCGAATTCGGCGGGAATGGCAAACGGAAAGGCCTGCACCTGCAGCTCTTCCAGGTCACCAATCGTGTCCAGGGCGGCGCGTCGAGCGTCCAGGAACGCATCGCGTTGCTCGCTTTGGCTGGCCTCGGCCAGGGCATCCAGCTCGGGCTTCAGTTGATCGAGCAGGGCCTCGGCTTGCGTCCGCTTGGCTTCGGGCACAGCCGCGAGCATGGCGTCGTGTTTGCTGTTCAGCAACGCTTGACTGCGCTTGGTTGTGCTGGCCAGAGCGCTCCAGCGTTTGGCCCGCAGGTCATCGCTGGTGCTCTCGAGGCGGCGCTGCAGGTCCTGAAGATCGGGGGCTTCGATCGGCAGGGCGTTGCGCAGGATCGCGTTGGGATCTTTGACCGCATTGCCCTGGGGCAGGGCGGCCCAGGCCGCATCGGTCGGCATCAAGCCACCGATCAGGGCCATGCACAGCACCGGGGCCAGCAGCAGGGCGACACCGCGGTCCATCACGCGGCGCAAGACGTGTTGGCCGCTGCCCTCGCACCTGCCTTGAGCCATGTTTTTTGCAGTCGCTGAGCGGACTTTGGCATAGCCGAACGTCAGCTGGACCGCCTGGCTGCAAGGCAGCTCCAGTAGCCAGCCGTACAATCCGCCCGATCCGATCCGCCGGAATGATCTCCAGCAACGACTTTCGTACCGGGACTTCGATCGAGCTGGATGGCCAGGTCTGGCGCGTCGTTGAATTCCTGCATGTGAAGCCCGGCAAGGGCTCCGCCTTCGTGCGCACCAAGCTCAAGGCGGTCCAGAGCGGCAACGTGGTTGAAAAGACGTTCCGCGCGGGCGAGACCGTGCCCCAGGCCGTGCTCGAGAAGAGCACCCTGCAGCACACCTACATGGAAGGCGACGATTACGTCTTCATGGACATGGGTTCCTATGAGGAGACCCGACTCACCGCCAAGCAGATCGGCGACAGTCGCAAGTACCTCAAGGAGGGCATGGAAGTGAACGTCGTCTCCTGGAACGGCAAGCCCCTCGAGGTGGAACTGCCCAATTCGGTGGTGCTCGAGATCACCCAGACCGATCCCGGCGTCAAGGGCGACACAGCCACCGGCGGCACCAAGCCGGCGATTGTTGAGACCGGTGCCCAGGTGATGGTGCCCCTGTTTCTGTCCATCGGCGAGAAGATCAAGATCGATACCCGTACAGACAGCTACCTCGGCCGGGAGAATTGAGCGCCATGCAGCTTGATCACGATCAGCTTCACAAGCTTCTGGCGCTGCTTGGCGACAGCGACATCCAGGAGCTCAAGCTCGAGGGCGATGACTTCCGTCTGGAAGTCAGGCGCAATCTGCCCGGTCTCCCCGCCCAGGTGATTCAGGCGCCGTTGGTGGCGCCGATGCCGGCGGCGCCGGCGGCGATGCCCCCCGCAGCAGCTGCGCCCTCGGCTCCGCCCCCGGCAGCGCCAGCGGTGCGCAGCGACCTGCTCGAGATCACCGCCCCCATGGTGGCCACGTTCTACCGGTCTCCGGCTCCGGGCGAGGGTCCGTTCGTCGAGGTCGGTTCTCGCATCACCTCGGGCCAGACGGTCTGCATTCTCGAGGCGATGAAGCTGATGAACGAGCTCGAGTCCGAGGTCAGCGGCGAAGTGGTGGAGATCCTGGTGGAGAACGGCACACCGGTCGAGTTCGGCCAGGTGCTGATGCGGGTCAAGCCCGTCTGAATCCATCCCGGAGCCTGGGTTCAGCCCAGCTCCAGGGCGGTTTCGAGGGCTGCCGCCATGCTGGCTGCCCGGGCTATCCCCCGACCGGCGATGTCAAAGCCTGTGCCGTGATCGGGTGAGGTGCGCAGAAATGGCAACCCCAGGGTGGTGTTCACGGCGGCGTCAAAGGCCAGCAGCTTGACGGGGATCAGCCCTTGATCGTGATACAGGGCCAGATAGCCATCGGGTCCGCGGCCCTGGCCCTGCCAGGCGGAGGCGGCACCCAGCCAGCAGGTGTCGGGTGGCACTGGCCCGTCCAGGCGCACCTGGGGATGGCGATGCCGCCACTGCTGCAGGCAGGCGTCCAGCCAGTCCTGTTCCTGACTGCCCAGGCGTCCGCCTTCGCCGGCATGGGGGTTGAGGCCGGCCACCACCAGATGCGGTGTGCTGTTGAAACGCCCGCAAAAGCTCAGCAGGGTGTCGAGCTGGCGATCGATCAGTGCCGCATTCAGGGCTGAGGGCACCGCCTCCAAAGGGATGTGGGTGGTGGCCAGCAACGTGTTGAACCGCCAGTGGCCCTGCGGCGAACGGGCGGTGAACAGCATCGCCGCCTGCTTCACCCCGGCCAGTTCGGCCAGCCGTTCGGTCTGGCCCGGGTAGGGATGGCCGGCGGCATGCCAGCTGGTTTTGGCGATCGGGGCCGTGATCAGGGCGCGGCAGCGGCCGCTCTGCACCAGCTCGCAGGCGCGGGTCAGCCAGGCAAACGAGGCTGCCCCGCAGCCGGGCCCGCTCACGCCTGGGCTGACCGGTTCGTCCAGGGGTAGGTCAATGATCTCGAGGCTGGCCGGGTCCCGCAAGGGGCTGTCGCTGCAGGTCCGCAGCTGCTGGTAGCTCTGCTCGAGCCAGCGGCGGCAGGCCACCAGCATTGGCGGCTGGTCGGGCTGGGACCAATGGGCGGCGGCCAGGGCCTTGAGGGTCACCTCGGCGCCGATCCCTGCCGGGTCGCCCAGGGCGATGGCCAGCGGACCGCTCCTGGGGTTGGATGGGGCCTGGCTGTCGATGGCAGTGGCCATGCTGCGTTGGTTGTTGCTGCTGGGAATCGGGTTCAGCCTCGTGACCGGAGTCAGCAAGGGATGGATCGAACTGCGCTGGGGTCGCCTGCTGCAGGACCTGGGCGTGCCTTACGTCGCCGATCCTGATGCTTCGGCGCCGGGTTGCGCGACCGGCGGCAGAGCCGTGCCGGCCTCTTCGGCCAGCGAGGCGCGCAATCCCTCCCGGTAGGTCGGGTAGCGCAGGCGATAGCCCAGTTGGTGGGTCAGCAGGTGATTGCGCACCCGGCGGCTCTCGCTCCAGAAGCTGCGGGCCATCGGGCTCAGCGTGCTGGCTGCCGCCTCATAGCGTTGCAGGGGGGGCAGTTTGCAACCGGTGAGGTGGGCTGCGTAACCCAGCACCTCGCTGGCGGGGCAGGGACAGTCATCGCTGATGTTGATCACCGGCGGGCGCTGCTGTTCCGGCAGGGCCAGGCAGTGGAGCAGGGCGCCGCAGATGTCGTCGACATGGATCCGGCAGAAGACCTGGCCGGGGCGATGCAGCAGCCTGCTGCTGCCGCTGCGCAGTCCTGCAAACGGGCTGCGGCCGGGCCCGTAGATCCCAGGCAGCCTGAAGATCTGCACCGGTAGGCCGGTGGCCAGCCAGGCCCCTTCACAGTCCAGTCGGTTGGCGCTGCGACCCGGCCTGGGATGGCAGGCACTGTGTTCATCGACCCAGGCGCCGCCGCTGTCGCCATAGACGCCGGTGGTCGAGAGGTAGCCCAGCCACTGGGGCCGCAGCGTCTGCAGCAGATCGTCCAGTTGGCTCAGCACCGGGTCGCGGCCCTCTTGATCCGGCGCGATGGTGCTGATCAGGTGGGTGATGTCCATCAATGCAGCCGGGTCCGGCCGCAGTCCGCTGGCGCTGTCAAACCCGACCTGGCGCCAGCCCGGCGGCGGTGGCGGGGCGGCGGCGGGATCGCGATGGCTGATCACGCCCGCGAGTCCCAGCTTGGCGGCCCAGGCGGCCAGGCGGCCGCCGCTGTAGCCGCCCCCCAGGATCAGCAGCTTGACCGGTCGATCCCGATTGAGTACGCTTGTACTATTCGCGGTTCCGATCATGGTTGCATCCTCTCCACTCGCCGCCCCGTCATGGGGTCAGCTTCGCTCGGGCTCCCTGCCATCCGCGATGCGGCCCCGGCCTGTCGCCGTCGGCACGGGTCGATCCAGCTTCGAGCCGATCGTGGCCCCCTTGGTGCTGGTACTGGTGTTGTTTGGGGCCGCCGTGCTGGTGGCGCCGGAGCATCCCCAGGATCAGGCGGCCATCTGCCAGCGCCACAACGGCGTCGACGCCTGCCGGGTTTGGTGACCCCCCTGGGGTGTCCGTTCGGCCCCTCGGGGCTCGGCCCATTGCAGCAGGCGCATCGCCAGCTTCAGGTCCCCGGCCATCCAGGCCTTGATCGCCATGGCCCGGCGGGGGTCATAGAAGCTCTGCTGGCGGTACCAACCAAGGGCATCGGCATCGCCCTTGTGGCCATTGCAGGCCAGGCACGCTGGGACGCAGTTTTCGGTCACGCTCAGACCGCCCCGGCTCTGGGGCAGCACGTGGTCGATCGATTCAGATGGCTTGCCGCAGTAGATGCAGCGTTGATTGGTGACCAGGTGAAGGTTCTGGCGCCAGCGGCGCACGCGCAGTTTGGGGCAGAGTTCCTCGAGAAAAACCGCATCCCTGGCCTGCATGCCTGCGTCTCGGTTGGCGGCAGTCTGACGCTGGTGCCAGGGGTGTCAATGTGTCGGTGACTGCACTTTCGCCAATTGACCGGTGTCCGATCGCTGCGTGCTGCGTCTGGCTGCCACCGGGGCGATCGAGGTGTTCAGCCCCTACGACGCCGTCACCCAGGCCCAGCTGCGGCGGTTGCGGCCCCGTGGTCTCTGGCGTGCGCAGCGCGGTTGCTGGGAGTTTCCGCTTGAGGCCGCCACGACCCTGCGCGCCCAGTTAGGTACACGCTTTGCGATCGAACCCGAGCTGAACCGTTGGTTGCAATGGCTCGACAGTCCGTTGCCGCCGCTGCCGCCCCATCGGGAGCTGGTGGCCGCTGCTGAGCTTGAGCTTCCGTTGCCCGATGGGCGATGCCTGTTTGCCCATCAGCGTTCGGCGGCGCGTTGGTTGCTGGCTCGCCGCGGTGCGGTGCTGGCCGATGCGATGGGCCTGGGCAAGACCCTCACCGCCCTGGCGGCGGCCCGCGCCCTGGTGCGGCGGGCTGACTGCCGCATTGTCGTGCTGGCACCGGTGGGGTTGCATGCCCATTGGCAGCGGGAGGCTGCAGCACTGCAGCTGCAGCTGACCCTGCACAGCTGGGGTGCGGTGCCCCAGGAGCTGCCCCCCGCCGGTTGTGTGCTGCTGGTCGACGAAGCCCATTTCGCCCAGAACGGGCACACCCGCCGCTCGGCGGCCCTGCTGCGGCTGGCGCGTCATCCGCGCCTGCGGGCCTGTTGGCTGTTGACCGGCACGCCGATGAAGAATGGCCGTCCCGCCCAGCTGTTTCCGTTGCTGGCGGCGATCGGCCATCCCCTGGCCCGGGATCAGCGGGCCTTTGAGCTGCGCTACTGCGGGGGGCACTGGCAGGAGCAGGGTGGCCGCCGCGTCTGGCAGGCCCGGGGGGCGAGCCAGCTCGAGGAGCTGCAACGGCTGGTGCGTCCCCTGTTGCTGCACCGGCGCAAACGGGATTGCCTCGATCTGCCGCCCAAGCAGCGTCAGCTGCACCCGGTGCAGCTCTGCCCTGAGCTGGCTGAGCGGTTTGATCAGGATCTGGACTCGCGGTTGCAGGATTACCGCAAGCGGGCCCATCTGGGTCTGGTGCGGCGTGATGCCGAAGCCCTGGCCGCATTGACGGCCGTGCGCCAACTGGGATCGCGGTACAAGCTGCCAGCGGCCCGCAGCCTGATCGCGGCGCTGCTGCAGCAGGGCGAACCGGTGGTGGTGTTCACCGCCTTTCTGGAGTCGGCCCGGTCTCTGCACCAGCAGCTGGCCGCCGCAGGGGATCCGGGCCTGCTGATCGGGGCCCTGCCGCCGCGCGAGCGCCAGCGGCAGGTGGATGCCTTTCAGCAGGGGGCCGTGCCGCTGCTGGTGGCGACCTATGGCACCGGTGGGCTGGGCTTCACCTTGCACCGGGCTCGCCATGTGGTCCTGCTCGAGCGGCCCTGGACTCCAGGCGATGCCGAGCAGGCCGAAGACCGCTGCCACCGCATCGGCATGACCGGCAGTTTGCAGACCCACTGGCTGCAACTGGGGTTGGGCGATCAGCTGGTGGACAGCCTGATCGAAAGCAAGGCCGAGCGCATCGAGCTGGTGCTGCAGGGCCGGACCCAGCAGCTGCGCCGTCAGCGACTGGCGGCCATGGTCGATCAGCTGTTCAGGGGCTCGCCAGACAGCTCTGGCGGCGCATCCTGAGCTCTGAGGCCAGCAACGGGTCGACGCTGCCTGCTTTGGCCTGGCGTGCCAGGGCGTGGGCCGCTTCGATCTCGCGGCAGGCGGCCTGGTCCTGCCCGTTCAGGCTCAGCAACAGGGATCGCTCGTTGCGGGGTGCCGGATCCCGGGGGTAACGGGCCACCACCTGGTCGCAGCGCTTCAGGGCCTGTTGCAGTTGGTCCAGCTGCACATCGCGCAGGCAGTCATCGGCTTGAACGCTGCGCTGGGGAAGGTCCGCCTCGCTGCAGGCCTGCAGCAGCAGGCCGGTCATCAGGGCCAACAGGACAGCAGTGGCTCTCCTGGTCAGCTGTCGTTCATTTGACGAAGAGGTCGCCAAGGAATTTGCCGCAGTCGGGATAGGCGCTTGGATTGTTGACCACCGCCTCGGTGATCATCACCGCCGCATGTTCGGGCGAGGTCTTGAACAGCGACGCGTTTTGCCGCTTGATCAGGGCGTAGGCCGCCTCCCAGCTGACTTTGTGGGTGTTGCCGGCACCGCGCATGTAGCAATAGATCTTGGCTCCCTTGGCGCCGGCGATGCTGTCGGAGGTCGCCGCCTGGCTCGTGGCGGTCGACCCGTTGCTGTCCTGGGCCTTGGCCGGAGCGCTGAGTCCGAGCGGAGCGCTCAGCAGCGCGGCCAGCAGGGCTGAGCCGGCAGCGGCGGGCAAGGGGGAGACCACGGCGGCGATCAACGCATCGGAGTCAACCGTATCGATCCTGGCTGATCTGTCGAGACCTTGAGAGCGCTGGCCGGGTGCCTCAGGTCCGGGGCAGCAGCTTCACCACCAGCGGCAACATCAGCAGCACGGTGATCAGGCGCACGGCATGCAGGGCAGCCACAGCAGCCCCGACACCGAATTCGGCACCCACCAGGCTCATGCCGCTGATGCCACCCGGGGCCGCTCCCAGCAGGGCCACCACGGGGTCGATGCCCAGCAGCCGGCTACACCACAGGCCCACAACGATGCCGGTCAGCACCAGGGTGAGCGTGATCAGCAGCGCCGGTTTCCACAGCCGTTGCAGCTCCAGCAGCGCCGGCGCGGTCAGCGAGGTGCCGATGACGGTGCCGATTGCAATCTCCAGGGTCGTGCGTGTGCCTGCTGGCCAGCTGGCGGCCTCGAGCCGGCCGCTCAGGCTCACCAGCGCCGCCCCCAGCAGGGCCCCGGCCAGGGGCGCCGCAGGGATGCCGGTGCGCAACGCCAACAGTCCGCCGCTCAACCCCGCCAGGGCGTAGAGCAACAGCTGCAACAGGTGACTTGAGCCGGCTGGCGGCATGTGTTGTCATCGGTCCATCCACGGACACTGTCTCACCCATGTCGCAGGATTCGGTCTCCTTTCGCATCACTCGCAGCACCGAGGATCTGGCCCAGACGATTCATGCCCTGTCCCATCGCTTGGTTCGTCTGGAGCAGCGGTTTGCGGCCCTCGAGCTGTCCGTGCAAGGGCTGGAAGCGCAGCCGTCCGTCAGTGATGAAGAGCGCACCAGCCTCAGCCATGTGGAACGGTTGCTCCAGGACTGCCGCAGCCTGCTGGCTCTCGATGGCGACACGACCTCGGAATCGCCCTTCAATCCGCTCGGTCAGGACGACGACCAACCCATGGCGGCCTGACGCTGACGGTCCCTGGGCAGCGGTGGCAGAATGGGAAGAAAGCCAACCATGGCCTACCCCCACTCCCTGCATCAGGCTTCGGGATCTGATGCAGCTGTTCACACAACGCCAGGTCGCCCGCCCCAGTGCCGGCCCGGCGTTGTCGTGCAAAGCGGTGGCACATCCGGGGAGCATCAGCTCGAGAAACTCGAGTTCGCTCTTGCGGTCGCCCTCACCCGCGGTGATCAGACACGCTCGAGCGAACTTCGCCGCCAGATTGATGCTCTCGGTGGCAATCACGAAGAACCCGGAACCTGACCATCGTGCAAAGCCCGCTGGCGTGTGAGCATTCGCTTGCCGAGCGCGTCAGTGTGGTGCAGATGGCAGCGTCATTGCCCAGGTGATCGCTATTCTGATAGTGCAGACTGTCTGCACCATGAGTCTGGTCAGGATTCTCGATCTGTCCAGCGGCATCACATCGGCCGTGCATTGGCTCGCGACATGGTTTTGAACGACCCCTTGGTTCCGGTGCAATGACGGCCTTCAGCTCCTTGATGGTGCCGACACAAAAGCGACCTACAGCTGCGCCATCCCGAGATGCGGCCCCTGCCGCTGATGGCCAGCGGCTGGAACAGGAAGCGGCTCAGTTCGATCGTCGTGCCCAGGCAGCAGCCGAAGCCGGAGACATCGCTGAAGCGGCGCAGTTGATCCTCAGGGCTCTGGATTGTGAGCGTCGCCTGGCGAGCCGCGGTCCCCAGATTTTGCAACTGATCAAACCCAGGGGCTGATCGGACTCAAGCCGGTGACGCTCAGCTGGCAGGGGGCTGATGGACACCATCATCACCACGCCACCTCGCCAGCGGGGGGTGCTCACCCCCGGCAATCACTACCGTCGCTGGGGCTGCACCCAGGGCCGGGGCCTCCTGCAGTGGCATCTCGAGAACGTGGAGGCCACGATCAGGGGATGGAGCAACAAGCACCTACAGCACTGAAAGCCGCAAACCACACGTAGGGTCATGTCTCTACGGGTGGCCGTGAACGGCCGAAGGCGTTCCGTGACACAGTCCAGGTCTCAGGATCGCTCAGCTGATGCCGGCCAGCACTTCCCGCAGGCGATCCGCCGCTGGGGGAACAGCCTGGCGGTCAGGCTCCCGGCTGATTGCCTGCGTCAGGCCGGACTGCAGGAAGGCGATCAGATCGACATCGTCGTTGGCCCTGATGGCCGTCTCAGCCTGGAGCCTCTGCGCAAGCTGGATCGCTCTGCTCTGGCCGCTGATCTGCGCCAGCTTCAGGCCACCATGCTTCTCACTCCTTCGGTGATCGAGGAATGCCGCGGCGGTGAACGCTGGTGATGCCGAGCCCTCGATGATCTATCTCGACACCAGCGTGGTGGTGGCTCTGCTGACCCCGGAAGACCGCAGCGCCCTGGGGATCAAACAGCGTCATCACGGCCTCAGTTCAGCAGCACGCCAGGCGGCCGAGCTGCTCCAGGATCCGGGCCTCGGCCTGCGCGCGGGCGATGCCTTGCATCTGGCGGTGGCGCTACACAGCCGCTGCACTCATCTGGCCAGCTTCGATGGGCGGATGCAGCAAGCCGCGGCTGCCCTCGGGATGAGACCAGCACTGGAATCAGCCAACATTCCGAGGCAGGGCCTGCAGAGGAAAGCCGAACTTAGAGGGCATCAAGACTGATCCTCACCGGCTCGTGCCCATCCGCCAGGCGAGCATCAGCGAGGCGGTTCAGCTCCAGGTCTTCAACCAGGTCCATCAGTTCCTCGTAGGCCTTGGCCGGCACGCAAGAGAACGCCGGCTCGTTGCGGTTGAGCACAGTCAGGCCATCCCATCTCCCGCTGCCATGGTGGCCATGGGGTTCTTCGCGCCATGGCCAACCCAGCCCCTTAGGCATCCCTTGCGGGACAAGGCGTGAGCGGTTTCGACGCGGATGACGATCTCCCAGGGTGCAGCCTTGAAGCCAGTGCCAGACTGGCTTTTGGGGGTATTTTTCAGTCCTGAACTAGAAGCGGGTGACCGGGCTCGAACCGGCGACGTTCAGCTTGGGAAGCTGACATTCTACCACTGAATTACACCCGCAAAAAATAAGAAACAGATATATTCTGTTTCTTATTGCTGAGAGTTTAGCCGGCCAGGGCGGCGCTGCAGGCGGCCACGCCGGCGCCGGGGGTCCCTTTGTGCAGCCCCAGGTCCTGCAGGGTGGCTTCGATGGCGGCAACGGCCGTCAGGACGTCACGATCGCAGACGAAGCCCAGATGGCCGATGCGGAACACGTGGCCCTTGAGGTGGTCCTGGCCACCCGCCAGCAGAATGTCAAAGCGTTCCTTGACCTTCTTGCGCAGGCTCTCGGCGTCAATGCCCTCGGGCGCCACGGCCGTGATCGCGGGGCTGCCGTAGCCCTCGGCCGCATAGAGGGGCAGGCCGATCGCCTTCATGCCGGCCTGGGCTGCAGCCCGGTGGCGGCTGTGGCGGGCAAAGATCGCTTCCAGGCCTTCGGCCTGCATCATCGTCAGGGCTGCTTCGAGGGCGAAGTAGAGGTTGATCGCCGGCGTGAAGGGGTTGCTGTCGGCCTTGGCCGATTTGCGGTACTTGCCCAGGTCCAGATAGAACTTGGGCAGATCGGAGCGCTCGTAGGCGGCCCAGGCCTTGTCGCTCATGGCCACGAAGGCCAGGCCCGGCGGCATCATGTAGCCCTTCTGGGAGCCTGAGCCGATCACGTCGATGCCCCAGGCATCCATCGGCACGCTGCAGGCCCCCAGGCTGGTGACGCAGTCAGCGATCGTCAGGGCCGTGCCGTGGGCCTTGACGTGGCGTGCAATCGCCTCGAGGTCATTGATGACGCCCGTGGAGGTTTCGGAGTGGGTCAGGATCACCGCCTTGATCGCCTTGGTGCTGTCGGCCTCCAGGGCCGCCTTGAAGGCTTCGGGATCCAGCGGTTGGCCCCACTCGGCCTTGATCACCTGCACGTCCAGGCCGTAAGCCTTGGCCACCTTGACCCAACGCTCGCCGAATTTGCCGTTGTCGCCGCACAGGACCTTGTCGCCCTTGCTGAGCACGTTGATGATCCCCGCTTCCATCGCGGCGGTGCCGCTGCCGGTGATCACCAACACGTCGTTGCTGGTCTGGTGCAGCCACTGCAGCTGTTCGGTGGTGCGTTTGACGATCCTCTGAAAATCGGCGCTGCGATGGCCGATCGGGTGGCGACCCATGGCCTGCAGGACCGTTTCCGGCACCGGCGTGGGGCCAGGAATCATCAGGGTCAGCTTGTCCTGCATGGCGGGGGCGGCGAACGGCGGCGCAGTGGCGCAATCGACCACCATAAAAAACAGTGTTACCGACCCACCCCGCCGTGAGCAGCGAGCCCCCGGGTTACACCCTGCCGGTCTGGGCCTGTGCCGCCGCTCGCGCCGCCCTGCAGCTGCTGCGTGGCGAGGCGTTCGCAGCGTCCCAGCCGCTGCTGCTGGATCCTGGTGGCGCCTCGTTGACGCCTGTGCCGGTGCAGGCGGCGGCGCCGCTGGCCGACGGCTGGGTGCTGGCCGAGGCGCGCTGCGATCCCGGTCCCGGCGTGCTCGATCTGACCAGGGACCTCATCGTCTGGGCGCTGGTGCGCTGGCTGGAACCGCCGTCAGCGCCGGCTGACGCCGCCCCGTCCTGGTTGCTGCTCGAGGCGGGGGAGGGTGTCGGCATCCACGCCGCCAGCGGCGAGCTTTGCCTGTCGGCCTATGCCCGCACGCTATTGGAGGCCAATCTGCGTCCCCTGGTCCCTGCGGGACGCCGTCTTCAACTGCGGCTCGTGATTCCAGCGGGTCGTCAGCTGGCCACGCGCACCAGCAACGCCGCCTTTGGCGTGGTCGATGGTCTGGCGCTGATCGGCACCCAGGCGACGGTGCAGCGCAGCGCTGCACCCGATCA
>JBJOHB010000087.1:0-45487 GCA_046047915.1 Cyanobacteriota bacterium | reverse complement strand
ATCGACCTAAGGTCTGGCCATGACGGTTCACGACCTGGGTCTGCTGGTGACGCTGCTGTTGCCGGCCATGCTGCTGTCCGTGCTGCTGCTCGCCACCCTGGCCGCAGGCGGCTGAGATAGGTTGGCCCCTGCCCCCATCTGTGGGGGTCCGCAACCGGCCTGAGCCGGACTAACGACGTCACCGTGGCAGAAACCCTGCTGTTCAACGCCCTGCGTGAAGCCATCGATGAAGAGATGGCCCGCGATCCCCATGTCTGCGTGATGGGCGAGGACGTTGGCCAGTACGGGGGCTCCTACAAGGTCACCAAAGATCTCTACGACAAGTACGGCGAACTGCGGGTGCTGGACACCCCAATTGCCGAGAACGCCTTCACCGGCATGGCTGTTGGCGCAGCGATGACTGGTCTGCGACCCATCGTCGAAGGCATGAACATGGGGTTCCTGTTGTTGGCCTTCAACCAGATCTCCAACAACATGGGCATGCTCCGCTATACAAGCGGTGGCAACTTCACGATTCCTGCTGTCGTGCGTGGCCCAGGTGGAGTGGGTCGGCAACTGGGAGCTGAGCACAGTCAGAGGCTAGAGGCCTATTTCCATGCGGTCCCTGGCATCAAGATTGTGGCCGTCAGCACACCCACCAATGCCAAGGGGCTGATGAAAGCAGCCATTCGCGACAACAACCCTGTGCTGTTCTTTGAGCACGTGTTGCTCTACAACCTCAGCGAGGACATCCCCGAGGGTGACTACGTCTGTGCCCTCGATCGGGCCGAGATCGTGCGCGAGGGCAAGGACGTCACGATCCTGACCTACTCGCGGATGCGCCATCACTGTCTGAAGGCGGTGGAACAGTTCAGCCAGGACGGCATTGACGTCGAACTGATCGACCTGATCAGCCTCAAGCCGTTTGACATGGAGACCATCCGCGCCTCCATCCGCAAGACCCACAAGGTCATTGTGGTGGAGGAGTGCATGAAGACCGGTGGTATTGGTGCCGAATTGCTGGCGCTGATCACGGAACAGTGCTTCGATGACCTGGATGCCAGGCCGGTGCGCCTGTCTTCCCAAGACATTCCCACCCCCTACAACGGCACGCTCGAGAACCTGACGATCATTCAGCCCCACCAGATCGTCGAGGCTGCCCGCGCTCTTCATTCCGGTCAGATCTGAGATGGCCCGTCAGCAGGGTTGGATCGCCCTGATCCTCGCCTTGGCCATTGCTGCCGGGGCTCTGTTGTTCAGCTTTCCCCTCAAGCTCGGTCTGGACTTGCGGGGCGGCAGTCAATTGATGCTGCAGGTGATGCCCGCCGGTGCGGTCAAGACCGTTCAGCCCGAGCAACTTGAGGCTGTCAAGGAAGTGCTGGAGCGTCGCATCAACGGCTTGGGCGTGGCCGAATCAACGCTGCAGACCGTGGGCAACGATCAGCTGGTGCTGCAGCTGCCTGGTGAACAGGATCCAACCCGTGCGGCCAATGTTCTGGGCAGCACCGCCCTGCTCGAGTTCAAGTCGCAGAAGCCAGGCACCGAACAGGAGATGCAGGGGTTGCTTCAGCTCAAGCGTCAGGCCACGGCGGTCTTGAACCGTGTGAAACCCCGTTCGGCTGAAGACAGCAATGCAGCTGCGGGGAGCGGCGATGCGCAACAGCAGCCTGCCCAATCCACGATCAAGGCCGAAGAGCTGGCCCGTGCCCTGAACCAGCTCGGGGTCCAGGTGCCGGCCGGCAGCAGTGAACAACGTCAGCTTGAATTGTTGTTGGATGCCGTCAACCAGCGCATCGTTGCCCTCTACGAACCCTCCAATCTGAGCGGCCGCGATTTGATCAGTGCCGGCCGCCAGCAACAACAGTCCGGCACCTCCTGGGATGTCACCCTCAGCTTCAGCCGTGAAGGCGGCGAAAAATTTGCTGAATTGACCCGTTCGATTGCCGGCACGGGGCGGCTGCTGGGGATCGTTCTCGATGGACGCTCGATCAGCGAGGCCAGCGTCGGTCCCGAATTCAAGGCCGCTGGTATCTCCGGAGGTGGTGCCACGATCACAGGCAATTTCACCGCCGATGAGGCAAGGGATCTGGAGGTTCAGCTGCGAGGTGGCTCGCTGCCGCTGCCGGTCCGCATCATCGAAGTGCGCACCGTCGGCCCCTCGCTGGGAGCCGAAAACATTCGCACCAGCCTGGCGGCAGGCCTGAGCGGCCTGGCCTTGGTGGGGCTGTTCATGGTTGTGGTGTACCGCCTGCCCGGGTTGGTGGCGGTCATCTCCTTGAGCCTTTACGCCCTGTTCAACCTGGCGGTTTATGCCTTGATTCCGGTAACCCTGACCTTGCCAGGCATCGCCGGTTTCATTCTCTCCATCGGCATGGCGGTCGATGCCAACGTGCTGATCTTTGAGCGTGTCAAAGAGGAACTGCGCAGCGGCAATACCTTGATCCGATCGATTGAAACGGGCTTTGCCCAGGCCCTGTCCTCGATTCTTGACGGCCATGTCACCGGTCTGATCAGTTGTGTGGCTCTGTTCGCACTGGGAACGGGTCTGGTTAAGGGGTTTGCTGTGACCCTGGCCATCGGTTTGGTGCTCAGTCTGTTCACAGCTCTCACCTGCACCCGGTCGATTTTGCGCCTGTTGATGGCGTACCCCTCGCTGCGTCGCACCACCAACTTTTTGCCGGCCCGGCAACTGCCCGCCAGAGCCTCCTGATGTCTTCCGTCGTGATGCCCCCCGTCCGCTTTCGGATCAGCCGCTACCGCCAACTGGCCTGGTGGGGCTCGGGACTGGCCTGTCTGCTCAGCCTGGTGGGCATGCTGCTGTGTTGGCTAAATCCTGCGATCGGCCTGCCGCTGAAGCCTGGTCTCGATTTCACCGGTGGCACCCAGATCCAGCTGGAGCGGCAGTGCACCAGCGACTGTTCGGCAATCACGGCTTCTCAGATCCAGCAGGGTCTCCAGCAACTGTCTTTTGCGGCCAATCCAGACGCGGTGGAACCAAGCCTGGAGTCAGCCCAGGTTCAGGTGCTGGACGAGGGACGCTCGCTGCTGCTGCGATTGCCCGAACTGACCCCCGAGCAGGCCAACCAGGTGAGTACAGCCCTGGGCAAGATCCTGGGTCCGCTCAATCCTGCGGGCACCTCGATCAACACGATCGGTCCAACCCTGGGTGATCAGTTGCTGCGAGGCAGCCTGGTGTCGTTGCTGGTGAGCTTTGCCGCCATCGCCGCCTACATCACCTTTCGTTATGACAAGGTCTATGCCGCCCTGGCTCTTGTCTGTCTTGCCCACGATGTGCTGATCACCTGTGGCGTGTTCGCCTGGTTGGGTCTGTTGCGCGGCGTCGAGGTCGACTCCCTCTTTGCCGTTTCGTTGATCACCGTTGCGGGTTATTCGGTGACCGACACCGTGGTGGTCTTTGACCGCATTCGTGAGCAGCAGACCACCTTGGCCTCACTGCCTGTGGCCGATCAGGTCGATGTCGCCGTGGATGCGACCCTGACCCGTTCCCTGTACACAAGCCTCACCACCCTGATGCCGCTGTTGGCCCTGATCTTTTTTGGCGGCAGCACCCTGTTCTGGTTTGCTGTGGCGTTGACCATTGGCATCGCTGTCGGCAGCTGGAGCAGCATTGGCGTTGCCCCAACCCTGCTGCCGTTGTTTGCCCGCCGTTAAGTGAGCCGCTCCCCCGCGTCTCGACCTGGTCTGGCCAGTCCATCAACGGGTCTTTTGCTGGGAGCGCTGGCGCTCTGGGATCTGCGCATCGAGCTGCAGCTGTTGCGTGATCACTTCACCGTCAGCAGTCTGGGTGCGGCGATCTGGAACCATCCGCTGGCGGTCGTCGTGCTGCTATTGCTGCCCTCGATGATGGTGCGTCGCACCCGTCAGCCCTGAGATCAGCTCAGACCCAGCGGTCCATCACGTCCCTGACCACGACCTGCTGGCAGATCACCTGAAGGACCACCACCAAGGGCAGGGCCAGCAGCACACCTGGCAGCCCGAGCAGGGCTCCCAGGCTGAGCTGGGCCATCAACGCTACCGTCGGCAGCAGATTCACGGTTTGGCTGAGCAGCAACGGTGTGATCAAAAACGCTTCCACGTTCTGCAGCGCCAGCCGCAGCACCAGCACCTGAAGCACCGCCGTCGGCGAAACCAGCAGGGCCACCGCCAGGGGCAGCAGCGTGGCGGCCGTGGGGCCGATCGTCGGCACAAAGGTCAACAGCCCGCAAACCAGGGCACTGAGCAGGGCCAGGGGGATATGCAGCAGCGCCAGCCCCGCCCAGGTCAGCAGAAACACGCTCAGTGCCGACAGGGTCATGCCGGCCAACCACCCCCCCAGGGCCGCCCGGCAACGGCTCAGCAGGCTTTGCATGTCGGCGCGGTAGAACCGCGGCGTGATGCCCACCAGCAGACGTTGGTGGGCGCGGGGGTCCAGGGCCAGCAACACGGCCAGCAGCAGCATCAGCAACAACTGCACCGTGGCGCTGGCGGCACCGCCGGCAAAGCCCAGCAGCTGTCCGCCCAGGGGTTGCAGCCGTTGCCACATCGACCCGTCGATCAGGCCACGCTCAAGATCCGGTAACCAGCTGATTTCACGGGTCAGCCGATCGAACAGGCTGACCAGCTGCGGCAACAGGTCGCCCAGTTGTTGCACCTGATCGATCAGCTCAGGCAACAGCTGCTGGGCCAACAGACCTCCAACCAGCACCAGCACCACCAGCTCCAGCACCAGTGCCGCCGGACGGTTCAACGGCAGAATTCGGCGCAACAGACTGATCGGGACGTCGAGCGCCACCGCCAGCACGACCGAGCCGAACAACACCAGCAGCACCCAGCGCAGCTCCCAGGCCAACAGAGCCAGCACGATCAGGGCCAAGGCCCCCAAGATGGTGCGCGCGTTCATCGGGCTAGGCGCAGGCGCTTCCAGGGATCAAGAATGTCGCGAATCAACACCTCGCGCACGACGACCTGAACACAGACCCCCAACGGCAGGGCCAACAGCAGTCCCAGCGGCCCGAACAGCACGGTGAACACCAACTGAGCCGTCAGGGTCAGACCGGGCAGCAGGCGCAGCTGATGGTGCATCACCGATGGGGTGATCACGTAGCTCTCGAGGTTCTGCACGGCGATGTAGAGGCCCAGCACCGCCAGCGACTTCCAAGGGCTGTCCAACAAGGCGACCGACATCGGGAACAGGGTGCTGAGGGTCGGTCCCAGGTTGGGAATCACATTCAGCAGCCCTGCCAGAACGGCATTGGCAGCCACCAGTTTGACCCCCAGCAGCGACAGGCCGATGGCAGCCAGGGTGCCCACGCACAGGGAGCTGACCAGCACACCCACCATCCAGGCGCTCAACGCCTGGCCGCAGGCGATCAGCACCTGGCGAAAGCGGCGGCGATAAAACGACGGCACCAGCAGCACCGCCACCTCGCGGTAGGCCTGGGGCTGGGTGCTGATCATCAGGGCCACGGCCACCACAAACAGGGTCTGAATCAGCCCCGTCCCCAGGTTCTCGGCCCAATCGAGCAACCTGGCAGCGCTGCTGCCCAGGCCCTGGGGCGGCGTCTGCAAGCTTTGCTTCAGCCAGTTCAGGGCAGCATCGCCATGGCCGTAGAGCATCTGGCTGACGTTGACCATGGCGCTGCGCACCAGCTCCAGCAGGGTTTGTGCCGCTTCAGGGAGCTTGCTGAGCAACTGCGCGAACTGGCTGACAAAAGGGGGGATGACCGCCGTGGCGACAACCGCCAGCAGCACGGCCACCAACGCCAAGCTGATCAGCAGGGCCACGGGTCTGGGGCAGCCCAGGCGCCGCTGGATCCAGCCCACCAGCGTGCATAGGGCCATGGCCATCACCACCGCCGCAAACAGGTGAATCAGGCTTTCCCGCAGGTGCCAGAGCAACACCAGCGCTGTGATCAGGGCGATCAGCCCGAGCCACTGGCCAAATTTCAAGCCTCGTCGCCTCCCTCCTCGCGGCCGCTGAAGCCCAGGTCATGGCTCTCGGCATAACGCTGGGCAAAACGCATGAACCGCTCGAAGTCCTCGGTGTTCTTCCAGGTGTAGGTGCATTCCAGCGCGCTGGCCTTGCCGTTGACGAAGCGGGCTTTGACCTCGCGGGTCACCAGGGATCCCTCGTCGTCAACCATGAACATGCCGGTGATGTCCCCCATCGTCTCGGGGGCCAGGGCATCCGGTTGCTCGAACACGAACAGCGCCTGTCCGGTGCGGCCATCGCGGGAGCGGGTCAGACGGATGTCGGGGACGACGGGTTCATCGACGCCGCGAAAGAACTGAATGGCGGCGCCCATGGTGAGTCGGCAAAGGCTGATGTTAGGCGAGGGTGACGGCAGCAGGTTCCGGTGGCATGGGGGGCTGCCATCGGCACAGCCGATCGGCCAGCTCGGCTTCGCTGCAACCGCCGCCATCGCATTGCATCAGCGGGCTGCGGGGACGCTGAGCCAGCTCGTGATCATAGCAACGGTCGTAGTAATCGAGCATCTGCTCGCAGGCGGCGGCCATGTCGCCGGCATCGATGGCCGCCACGGCCAGGGCCGTGCGCTGGGGGCCCAGGCGTCGGGCGATGCGTTCAGTTGCGCTGCGCAGCTGCTCGCGGGGCTGGGCCCCGTAGACGGCGACCAGCCGCTGCACCCGTTCATGGGTTGGACGCTGCAGTTCCACCACCCCAGCCTGTTGCATCTGCCGCCAGAAGGCCGCCGGAATGCGGCATCGCCCCACCTGGGCGCTCTCGGCCTCCAGCCAGATGGCGCTGGCGTCGGGACAGCGCCAGAGCGCGTCGGCGAGGCGATTCTCAAAGTGTTCGCTGCTGGGCTGCGGTGGCTGACCAAGGCCGCCAAAGCTGCTGCCGCGGTGATGGGCCAACCCCTCCAGGTCAACCACGGCCACACCCCGGGCCTGCAGCGCCAGCAGCAGGTCGGTCTTGCCGCAGCCGGTACGGCCGCCGAGCACGATCAGCGGCCATGGTTGCTCAAACCTGGAGAGCACCCAGCGCCGATAGGACTTGTAACCGCCTGCCAGCAGTTGGCAGTCGAGGTCGACGGTTCCCGCCAGCCAGGCCACGCTCGCCGAGCGCATGCCACCCCGCCAGCAGTAGAGCCGTACCCCCCCAGTCCCGCGGCTGTGGTGGATCAGGTCCTGGGCCAGCCGCTCGAGCCGCGGACCAATCGCCTCGAGGCCTAGCAGTACGGCGGTTTGCCGGCCCTGTTGCTTGTAGGCCGTGCCGACTGCGGCCCGTTCCTGATCGCTGAACAGCGGCAGGTTGATCGCTCCAGGGATATGCCCCTGGCTGAATTCGCTCGGGCTGCGCACATCCAGCAGGGGGGCCTCGTGCTCGAGAAAGCCAGGCAGGGCACTTGTTCGCCCGTGCGGCTGTGCCATGGAGCTCAGGGATGCAACTGACATAGTGGGCCCACTGTGGTCAGCCGCCGACCTCCCCATGCTCTCCGGTTCACCGGTCGCCGTCACCGCCGAGCAGTTGCTGGATCGCTTTGTGGCGTCTGCGCCGCGCCAGCGACGTTCGCTGTTGCCCCAGCTCAAAGCGCGACAGCAGGAGCTGGTTGGGCTGATCGAGGACCACCTGGACCGCCTCGACCCCACCGGCGATGACTGGGCGGCGGGCACTCTGATCCAACTGTTCCTCGAAGGGGCCGATCCCCAGCGTGTTCAAGCTTGGTGGGAGCGCTATCCCGAGGGATGGCTGGCTGCCCTGAGCGGCTGCGGGCTCGATTACGCCCCTGTGCAGCGAGCCCTCGCCGAACAGCGGTTTGAGCAGGCCGATCGCCTGACCAGCGAACGGTTGCGCCAGTTGGCGGGTGAGGCCGCCGAACGCCGCGGCTACGTGTATTACAGCGAGGTCCCACCCATGCCTGGGGTCGACCTGCAGAGCCTGGATCGCCTCTGGGTTTGCTACTCGCAGGGCCGTTTCGGCTTTTCGGTTCAGGCCAGGCTGCTGCGTGGTTGCAACGACCGCTGGGAGCAGTTATGGCCGCGCATCGGCTGGAAGGCCGCCGGCATTTGGACCCGCTATCCCGGGTCGTTCACCTGGTCGCTGGACGCTCCCGAGGGGCACATGCCCCTGGTCAATCAGCTGCGGGGCGTCCGCCTGATGGATGCCCTGCTCAACCATCCGTCGCTGCAGCAACGGTTAGCCGCTGCAGCCCCGGGGCGCTGAAGCCCCTTTGGCCTAGGGTCAAATCGGCGATGCGACCCAGCCGGTGAGCCTGCGTTGGAGCGACTTCATCACCCCATCGACGCTTCAGCTGGCCCCGTTGCTGGACCTGTTGCTGGAGCCTGTGCGTTGCCACGAACTCCAGTCCCGTCTTCAGCTGGGGCTTCAGGAAGCCCTGGTCAATGCGGTGCGGCATGGCAATGGCTGTGACCCAAGCAAATCAATCCGCATCCGTCGCATCGAGTCGCCCCGCTGGTGGATCTGGCAGGTTCAGGATGAGGGCCCGGGATTGCCGACCTGTGGACGGGCCGGCTGTCTGCCCCAACACAGCGATGCAGCCTCGGGTCGGGGGTTGTTTCTGATCCACCATTGCTTTGACGACGTGCGCTGGAGCCGCCGGGGCAACCGGTTGCAACTCGCAGCCAGCCGTAGCCGTCCCGTTCGCCAGCTCAACGACGGTGTTGCGGGCAGCCTGGATCGCTGACCTCGGCCCGCAACCACTGCTGGGCATGGTCCAGCAGCTCCAGGGCCCGCTGACGGGCATCGGTGCTGGTTGGGGCAGCCGGCTGATCACCGCTCAGCAGCTGAACGAGCGCTGCAGCGAGCTGTTCGGCTGCCCGCCTGGACCGCTGACCTTTCAAAGCGTGCCAGTCGCGGTCGCCGATGCTCAGCTGGCGATGCAAGGCCACGGCGGTCGGCAGGGCCTCGTCGGGCCACCGTGACCGTTGCTCCTGGGATTGGCGTGGGGAGTGCTCACTCACAATGGTGGCTGCTCAAGATCGTGCTGCCATCCTGATGGCCGTGGCACCCTGTCTGTGATGCACCGCCTGTGATCCACAGCCTGTGATGCACCAGTCACGCCAACCGTTGCGGGGCGCCACGCAGGGCCGTGCTGCCGTTCCGGGTCTGCTCCACCATTTGGGTGCACTGCTGAGTCTGCCGGCCCAGACCCGACTGGCCAGTGGCGTTAGGGGCCGTCGCCAACGCCAACGCCTGGCCTTGGCCCAACGGCTGCTCGATCCGCTGCCGCCAGCGCTGCGTGCTGGCGGCAGCGGCGAATGGTTCTGGCGTCCTTTGCGTTGGGGGACCCTGGGGCTGCTCCTGGGCTGGTGGTTGCTGCGCTGAGTTCAGCGGGGTTTGCGGGCGCACCAGACCCGGGTCATGAAATGGGAGCTGGCGGTCACCGTTTCAAAGCCGGCGTTGTGCAGTCGTTGATCGATGTCATCGCGGATGTAATCCGGGTAATAGGGCTCATGGAAGACCCTGCGGAAGTTCTCCATGGCCACCTCAAACTGTGGCGAATCGGCGAGTTGGACCGAATCGGCTAGCACCAGCGTTCCCCCCGGGACCAGCAGCCTGAAGCACTGGTCGAGCACGTTCTGCCGGGCCTCCGGTGGCAGTTCGTGCAACAGAAACACGCAGGTGACCCCTTCGAAGCCGGCGTCGATGAACGGCATCGCTTCGGCGTTGCCCTGCACCAGCTGGGGCAGCTCGCCGGGCAACTGGCTGAGCCAGCGGTTGGCCTGCCGCAGGTAGGCGTGGGACAGGTCCAGCCCCACAAGCTGGGCCTGGGGTAACGCGCCCCGCAGTTGCCGCAGGGTGCGACCGGTGCCGGTGGCGACATCGAGCACGCGCACCTGTCCCTCGGGTCGGTCGCCAAACGTCTGCAGACCCTGCAGCAGCGGGCCTAACACCCGGCGCCGCATCGGATCGGCCGTGCCGTTGAACAGAATCTCGACCTGCAGGTCATAAAGCGACGCCGAGGTCTCGCTCAGGTACCCGTCGGTCTGGTGATGAAAGTTCTGGAGGTAGTAGTCGGGATAGGCGCTGGTGTCGACGTCCTTGGGCAGGTCACGGACATTGCGCTCTTGACGGCGGCTCCAGGTCCGGGGGGTGTCCAGCCACACCAGGGGATAGCGAGCCGCCCAGTCGAGCCAGGGGGCATCGAACAGCAACGACGAGGGGTACAGGCCGCGTTCCGCTTCCTCCCAGTCGAGCTGATGCAAGCGGTCCATCGATGACCGCAGCTCTTGCATCATCCGGGGCGGCACAGGAATGGTGCTGGGGACCCCATCGGGCGCCAGCAGGTTCATCAGGCGGGTGCTGGCCTCCTTGTGCACAAGCCCCAGCAGGCCCTTGCCGTTCTGCAGGGTCTGGTAGGCAAGCTTGGTCAGCGGATCAGCCATGGAAACGCGGTGGAGGGCGGGCCAACCCCGCTCTCGCCGAGGCGATGCTGCAGGGCTCTCCATTTCAACGGATGACGGACCTGCGGCGTGGCTGGACCGAGATGCTGGGGTACGCCGATCACGGTGTCACCCAGGCCAGCCATCCGCCCAGCAAGCAAAAGCCCCGGCCAAAGGCCGGGGCAGTGCGTTCGCTCAGGCCTGGGATCAGGCGTCGTAGTACATCACGAACTCGTGGGGGTGGGGCCGCTGGCGCAGCTGCTGCACCTCCTCGTACTTGAGGGCGATCCAGTTGTTGATGAAGTCTTCGGTGAAGACGCCACCAGCCAGCAGGTAGTCCTTGTCAGCGTCGAGGGCTTCCAGGGCGCCGTTGAGCGAGGCGGGCACGGTCGAGATCTTGGCCAGTTCCTCAGCCGACAGCTCGAACAGGTCGACATCGGTGCCGTCACCGGGGTCGATCTGGTTCTTGATGCCGTCGATGCCGGCCATCAGCATGGCGGCAAAGCCCAGATAGGGGTTGGAGAGGGCATCGCCCGAGCGGAACTCGAGGCGCTTGGCCTTGGGGCTGGGGCCGGTGAGCGGTATGCGCACCGCAGCCGAGCGGTTGCCCTGGCTGTACACCAGGTTCACCGGGGCTTCAAAGCCGGGCACCAGGCGCTTGTAGCTGTTGGTCGTGGGGTTGGTGAAGGCCAGGAAGCTGGGGGCGTGCTTGAGCAGGCCGCCGATGTACCAGCGGGCCGTCTGCGACAAATTGGCGTAGGTGCCTTCGCCAAAGAACAGCGGATTGCCAGCCTTCCAGAGGCTCTGGTGCACGTGCATGCCGCTGCCGTTGTCGGCGAACACCGGCTTGGGCATGAACGTGGCGGTCTTGCCGTACTTGCGGGCGACATTGCGCACCACGTACTTGTAGATCATCACGTTGTCGGCGGCGCTGATCAGCTCGGCAAATTTGATCCCGAGCTCGTGCTGCGCCGTGGCCACCTCGTGGTGCTGCTTTTCAATCGGTACACCGAGGCTGCCCATGGTCAGCAGCATCTCGGTGCGCATGTCCTGCAGCGTGTCGTTGGGGGCGACCGGGAAGTACCCCTCCTTCAGCTGGATCTTGTAGGCCAGGTTGCCGCCCTCCTCGTGGCGGTCGGTGTTCCAGGGCGCCTCGATCGAATCGACGCTGTAGAAGCTGCTGCCGGAGCCCGAGGTGTAACGGACGTCGTCGAAGACAAAGAATTCGGGTTCCGGACCGAAATAGGCGGTGTCGGCAATGCCGGTGGTGCCCAGGTAATCGAGGGCCTTCTGGGCCAGGGCGCGCGGACAACGGGCGTAGGGCTTACCGCTGCGAGGCTCCTGGATCGAGCAGATCAGGCTCAGGGTCTTATGGCTGTAGAAGGGGTCGATCCAGGCGGTGTTCGGGTCGGGCACCATCGCCATGTCCGACTCGTTGATGGCCTTCCAGCCGCGGATCGAAGACCCGTCAAAGGCCACGCCGCTGCTGAAGGCTTCGGCATCAATCAGGTCCTGACAAACGGTCAGGTGCTGCCATTTGCCATGGAGGTCGACGAATTTCAGATCGACCAGCTCGATCCCCTCGTCCTTGATCTGTCTGAGAACGTCCTGGGCTGTTTTGGCCATGACACGGAAAAGCGGTGATGCCGCGCCGCTGGCGGCTTGAGCGGGACGGTACGGATCAGGGGTGGCCCCCTTTTGTATCGGTAGTAACCGTTTGTTGGTTGCTCGCCTCCGGCATGGGCTGACGCCCATTGCGTAACCGTTTCTGTCAATTGGCCCAGATCCCCGCTCTCGCCTGGGTTCTGTGGATTCAGTGGTGCTACCTTCGCAGCGCTGAAGCGACGTGTTCGTTCCGCCATGCGCGATGCCATCACCGGTCTGATCGGCCGCTATGACCAGCTCGGTCGGTACCTGGATCGCGACGCCATGGACCGCATGAACGGCTATTACAGCGAAGCCGCCGCTCGCTTGGCTGTGGTCGAGCTGATCAACCGTGAAGCGGCCGGCATCGTCCGTGAAGCGGCCCAGCGCCTCTGGCTGGCCGATCCCGAGCTGATCCTGCCCGGCGGCAACGCCTACACCACCCGTCGGCTTTCGGCCTGCCTGCGGGACATGGACTATTTCCTGCGCTACGCCAGCTACGCCCTGGTGGCTGACGACGTCACCATGCTCAATGAGCGGGTGCTCAACGGCCTCGATGACACCTACAAGAGCCTGGGTGTGCCCACGGGCCCGACTGTTCGCAGCATCGCCCTGCTCGCCGATGTGGTCTGTGAACAGGCCTCCGCGGCGGGGATCGGCGGCGGTGATCTGTGGATCAGACAGCCGTTCGAGCACCTCTGCCGCGGGCTGGCGGCCAACGATGTGAGGGCGCGCTGAGCGGCCTTTTAGTCTCCATCCATCGCGTCGGCCTGCTTCCTTGCCTTCCTCCGTGCTGCCTCCTGTTCAGTCTCACCACCGCCGTTCGCTCGACCCGATCAACACGCCGTCCCGGTTGTTGCTCGGTCCGGGTCCTTCCAACGCCCACCCCACGGTGCTGGAAGCCCTGAGCCGCACCCCGATTGGACACCTCGATCCGCTCTATGTGGAGCTGATGGGCGAGGTCCAGGAGCTGTTGCGCTACGCCTGGCAGACCGACAATCGCCTCACCATTCCGATGAGCGGCACCGGCAGTGCCGCGATGGAAGCCACCCTGGCCAACACCATCGAGCCCGGTGACACCGTGCTGGTGGCGGTCATGGGCTATTTCGGCCTGCGGCTGGCCGACATGGCCGGCCGCTACCGGGCCAATGTGGTCACAATTGAAAAGCCCTGGGGCGAAGCCTTTACCCTGGCCGAGCTCGAGCAGGCGGTGAGCACCCACAAGCCAGCCATTCTGGCGATGGTGCATGCCGAGACTTCGACCGGGGTGTGCCAGCCGATGGAGGGCATCGGTGACCTGTGCCGCGCCAACGATTGTCTGCTGTTGCTGGACACCGTCACCTCCCTGGGTGGGGTGCCCCTGTTTCTCGATGATTGGAAGGTCGATCTGGCTTACAGCTGCAGCCAGAAGGGTTTGAGCTGCCCTCCGGGGCTGGGCCCCTTCACCATGGGTCCCAGGGCTGAGGCCAAGATGATGGGGCGCCAGGGCAAGGTGCCCAACTGGTACCTCGACGTCACCCTGCTCAACCAGTACTGGGGTAGTGACCGGGTTTATCACCACACAGCCCCCGTCAACATGAACTTCGGCATGCGTGAGGCCCTGCGCCTGCTCGCCAACGAGGGTCTCGAGGCGGCCTGGGCCCGTCACCGCAGCAATGCAGAACGGCTGTGGGCAGGACTGGAGCGTCTGGGACTGGAACTGCATGTTCCTGAACCGCTGCGTTTGCCCACCCTCACGACCGTGCGCATCCCCGAAGGTGTGGATGGCAAGGCCTTCAGCCTCCACCTCCTGAACACCTATGGAATCGAGGTTGGCGGTGGTCTGGGGGCCCTGGCCGGCAAGGTCTGGCGCATCGGCTTGATGGGCTACAACAGCCAAGCCAAGAATGTCGATCGCCTGCTGGACCTGCTGGGCTCCGAATTGCCTCGGTTCAGGTCGGCGGCCAACGCGACCTCGACCCCCGTCGCTGTCTGAACCACTGGGCTAGCTGGTCGGAGGCCTGCTGGCCCAGGATCCCAGCGCGCACCTCCAGATGATGGTGCGCGCTGGGATCGCTTGCCAGATCCAGACATCCGCCCAGAGCCCCGCGTTTGGCATCGGACGCCCCAAACACCACCCGTCCCACCCGGGCCTGAATCAGAGCCCCGGCACACATTGGGCAAGGCTCCAAGGTGACCACCAGGGTGCAGTGGTTGAAACGCCAGTCACCCAGCAATCGCGCTCCCTGCTGCAGGGCCTGCAGCTCGGCATGGCCGAGCGGATCGGCCCGGCGATGGCGGCCGTTGCTGCCCCAGCCGATGCAGCGCAGATGCTGGTCGAGTAGCACTGCAGCGACGGGAACCTCGCCGTCGCGTCCGACGCGTTCGGCCAGCCGCAGCAGCCTGGCCATCCACAGCTCCAGTTCAGGGTCTTGGGCCTGCGGAAGACGGGGGCGCTCGGGAGCCATGGACACCATGACCATGAGCATGGCAGGTGACAATGGGATCTTTGCAGCGTCAGCCGTTGGCCCTTGCGCCCCCAGCCCCATGGGCCAGCGACGCCCTGCCCTTTGCCAGTCCTGCGCAGGTGGATCCGGACCTGCAGGGCCTGCTGGATGCTGCCTCGCGGATGCTGTGTCACTGGTTGGGCAGTGCTGCTGATCGCGCGCCGCTGCCAGCCCTGGGTCTGACCCCAGCGGTGGCCCCCCTGGTCAACGGACTGGACAGCACTGCCTTGCTGGCTGACCTGCAACAGGTGATGGAAGGGGCTTACAACCCCAACCATCCCGGCGCCCTGGCCCATCTGGACCCACCGCCGCTGCCGGCCTCGATTGCGGCCGAGATGGTCTGTGCCGGCCTCAACAACAACCTGCTCGCCGAGGAGCTTTCCCCCAGCCTGACGCGGCTTGAGCGCAGCCTCTGCGCCTGGCTGGCCGAAGCCATCGGCCTGCCACCTGGCAGTGCTGGGGTGCCCGCCAGTGGTGGCACGCTCTCGAACCTCACGGCCCTGGTCGTCGCTCGCCAGCACCAGGGCCTGCAGCGCTGCACCGATGCAGTGGTGCTGGCCAGCAGCGATGCCCATGTTTCGCTGGCCAAAGCCCTGATGGTGATGGGTCTGCCCCCCACAGCCCTGCGGCGGCTGCCCGTCGATCGGGCCGGTCGTCTGCAGACCGAGGCGCTGGCCCACGAGCTCGAGCGCTGCAGCCGCCAGGGCGTACCCGTGCTGGCCGTCGTGGCGACGGCCGGCACCACGGTCTGCGGGGCGGTCGATCCGTTGGTGCCGATCGCCAGCCTGTGCCGCAGCCAGGGGGTCTGGCTGCATGTCGATGGCGCCATCGGTGCGGTTTATGCGCTGGACCCGGGTCATGGTCAGCGTGTTGCGGGGCTGGGCCTCGCCGATTCGGTCACGGTCAATCCCCAGAAGCTGCTGGGCATCACCAAGACCTCCTCGTTGTTGCTGTTGGCCCGGCCCGAGCTGCTGGCCCAGGTGTTTGCCACCGGCCTTCCCTACATGGAGGCCAGCTGGGGCGGCAGTCATGGCGGCGAGTGCGGTCTGCAGGGCACCCGCCCGGCCGAGGCCCTGAAACTCTGGCTGGGGCTGCGGCAACTGGGCCAGAGCGGCATCCGCGCCGTGTTGGACGGGGCAATCGAACGCACCCATTGCCTGCAGCGTCTGCTCAGCACGGTGCCGGGGCTGTCGTTGCGGGGGGGGGATCTGCACCTGTTGGCGATGACCCCAATCGGCCTGTCGGCCGAGCAGGCCGACCACTGGAGCCAGGTGACCCGTCAACAGCTGTTGGCAGCCCAGTTGATGCTCTCGCGCCCCCTCTACCAGGGCCGTCACCACCTCAAGGCGGTGCTGGGCAATCCCCATACCCGCCCCGCCCAGCTCGAGCAGCTGGCTGCGATCGTGGGGTCCAGCCTCCCCCCCCAGCCATGAGTCAAACCCGTGGACGCTGGGTCGCCGTGATCACCGGTGCCCTGTCGGTGCTGATCGGTGTGGCCTATCTGGTGCTGATCACCGTGCTCGACAGCCGCGGACCCCTGCAGCCTCCTCCACCGGAAGCGCTGGGGTTCAGCGGCTCTGGCGGCGGCGAGGTGGCAGTTGTTTCTCCTGCTGCCGCTGCAACGGCTCGACCACCCGGCTGAACGCCGTCTCCAGAAAACGGCGCAGATCCGACTCCCGGCGGCTCAGGTCAAATTGCCGCTGCACCACATCCTGGATGCCGCCATCACCCCAGGTCTGGTCCTGGGAGAAGTAGGCGATGAAGCTCAAGCCGGCCACCCGGGTCAACCAGGCGCCAGTCGCGGCCTGCAGGGCTCGTCCCACCAGCAGGGTGGGCAGGCTCAGGCTGAGGCTGGTGCTCAGCAGGCTGACGCCACCCTTGACCAACCCCAGTCCGGCCAGGGTGCGCCCCACGGACATGGCCAGGTCCTGGGCGCTTTGGCGGCTGAGCTGAACCCCGTACACCCGGGCGATCTCGACCACCATCTGGGCGTTGACCGCAGCCGTGCCCAGCAGGTCCAGACCGGGCAGGGGCGTGACCGCCAACACCCCGGCGCAGGTCCACATCGTGCGGTCGATGATCGCCTCGGCATCCTGCTGGCGTTGCCGGGACAACAGCAAGCGGGTCGCCTCACTCAGCCGTCGCGACTGCAGCAGCAGGTTGTCGGCAATCAGCTCTTCGCCGTCCTGATGCAGGACCGCAGCGATGCGGCGCAGCAAGGACTCGACCTCGGGGGCCGGTTGCAGGGGTTGCCCGCCTGGCCTTGGAATGCTTTGTGGTGCCGCGCTGACGGGAATCACATCGGCCCCGTCGAGTTTGCCGCGGCTGCGCTGGCGCAGCAGATCCAGCAGCCTGGCTTCTTCCTGTTCGCCGCGCAGGTCGCATTTGTTGAGCACCAGCAGCAGGCGCTTGCCAAGCCCCGCCAGGGCCTGAAACACCTCCAGCTCAGCCCGACGCAGGTCCCCGTCCACCACCAGCAGCAGGAGATCGGCTTTGGAGGCCTGGTCGCGCGCGAGCTGCTCGCGCGACTGGCCATCACTGCCGCTTTCAAGAATGCCAGGGGTGTCCACCAGCCAGATCGCCCGTTCCAACCCACGCAGCCGCAGGCGGTAGCGGTGACTGCGCGCTGTTGATCCCATCGCCGCGCCCACCTCGCCGACCAGCTCACCGAGGAGGGCTCGGATCAGCGAGGTCTTGCCGACTGAGCCGGCTCCGAGCACCACCAGCACCAGGTCACCCCGTTCGAGGTCCTGGGCCATGCGCTGGCGTTCCTGCAGCAGCAGTTGGCGTTCGACCTGATCCCGTACCTGCTCCAGGGTCTGGTCGATGGCCTCCAGGTTCTGCCGCGCCGCCTCGCGGCGATTGGCCGCTGGTTTGACCTGGGCGGCCGTGCGCGAGGTGGAGCCTTGGCGCCAGCTCTGCAACCAGGTCCCCAACCAGGGCCAGGCCAGTTGCAGCAACAGAATTGCACCGGCCAGCAGCAGCAAGCCAACCACCGGCCCCACCAGTCCGTAGGGCAACACGGCTGACAACTGCCAGATCAACTGGTTGATGGTCTGCAGGACGATCCCCACGGCGACCAACGCGGCCAGCAGCAGCGCCAGAGCCAGCCAGAGCCGCTTGCGGGTGTTCAACGCTCAACCACCGGATGCGGCGATGATCTCGCCCCACAGCCCTGCTGCAAGGGCACTGCTGGCCCGGGTCGGACTGTTGTCATCGTTGCCCAACCAGATGCCGATCACCCAATGGCGGCGGGGGTCAAAGCCCACGAACAGCAGATCGCGGCCGTCGTTGGTGGTGCCCGTCTTGCCGCCTTCACCCCCACCGCGGTAGGCGGCCTGGCCCGTTCCACGGGCGACAACGGCCTGCAGCATGGCCCGCAACTGGCTGCTGACCCGTTCGCTGACGGCGCGGCGACCGGGGTTGGCCAACGGAACCGCCTGGCTGGCGGCCGCACGGCAACGGCGATCGGCCAGACCCTGGCAGCTCTCGGCGTCATGGAGCCGGCGGATCGTGCGCGGGCCATGCCAGATGCCCCCGTTGGCAATGGCGCCATAGGCCGCGGTCAGTTCAAGCAGGGTCAATTCGCTCTGCCCCAGCGCCAGCCCCGGCACCGGCTTGAGGGGTGTGGTGATGCCGAGGTCCCTGGCCTTCTGGACCATGGCGTCGAGCCCGACGCGCCGGCTCAGCCGCAACGCTGCCGTGTTGCTGCTGCTGGCCAGGGCCGAGGTCAGGCTCAGGCTGCCGCGGCAGTCGCTGGCGTATTGCACCCCGCCCCAGGCCAGGGGACTGCAACTGACCGTGGTGTCCGGTCCCTGGCCCCGTTCGAGCGCCAGGGCATAGGGCACCAGCTTGAAGGCGCTGCCCGGTTGCCGCAGGGCCATCGACGCCCGGTTGAACTGGCTGGTGCGGTAGTCGCGCCCCCCCGCGATCGCCAGGATGCCGCTGGTGCGGCTGTCGAGCACGACCACCGCCCCCTGGGTTACCCCCAGGGCGGCGCTGCGCTGCAACCGCTGGCGCAGCAGCGTTTCGATGCGCTGCTGCAGGGCGAGATCCAGATGGGTGTCGATCAGGTAATTGCCCTGGCCGGCGGCCTCCTGGCCCACGAGGGTTTGCAGGTCCCGGCGGACCTGATCGGTGTAATACGGGGCTCCACGCAGGGCTGGGTTGCTGCGGCAGGCCTGGGGAGCGATCACGACCGGCGCTCGCCGGGCGCGCCGGGCGCGGTCAGCGCTGATGCGACCGGTCGCGGCCATTTTGTTGAGCACCTGGTTGCGCGCGTCCAGAGCCGCCTGGGGATCCAGGCAAGGGTCGTAGCCGTTGGGCGAGGGCAGCAGCCCCACCAACAGGGCCGCTTGCTCGAGGGTGAGCTTGCTGGCCGTGATGCCGAAGTAATGCTGGGCGGCATCCTCGAACCCCCAGCCCACCCCCAGATAAACGCGGTTGAGGTAGCTGAGCAGCAGATCGCGTTTGCTGTAGCGAGCCTCGAGCTGCAGCGCCACCAGCAATTCGCGCCATTTGCGCTCCAGCGTTTCGCCGTCACCGACCTCATCGGGGTAAAGGCTGCGCGCCAGCTGCTGGGTCAGGGTGCTCCCGCCCTGCAGCACCCGTCCTCCCAGCAGGTTGGTCACCAGGGCCCTGGCGGTGCCGATCGGGTCGACACCGGGATGCCACCAAAAGCGGCTGTCCTCACTGGCCAGCAAGGCCTGGATCAGCACGTCGGGGTAGCCGTTCAGCCCCGCCTGCTCCCGGTGTTTGAGGGTGTCCAGGCTGCTGACGGGTCTGCCCTGACGGTCGTAGATGGCCAGGGGGCCGCGCACCGTGGCCAGGCTCCCCCGGATCGGCATCTGGGTCACGGACAGCAGCAGCAGGCCAGCTCCCAGGCCCACCGAGCCGATGATCAGCCATCCGAGGCCCCGACGCAGGGCCTGGAGCTCTGGTTGGGGGGCGGCGCTGTAGGTCAGTTCGGGCAGACCGGGCTGGGAGGGCGGGCCCAGACGGATGCAGTCGCTGTCCTCCAGTAGCAGCTCCTGCACCCGTTGGCCCTGCCACCACAGCCCATTGGTAGAGCCGGCGTCGCGCAGCAGCCAGCGGCCACCGCGCTGCTCCAGCCAGGCATGCACCCGACTGACGGCACCGTGGTCGATCGGGATCTCGCAGCTTGCGTCGCGACCAATGCGATAGGCCCCCCCAATCAACGGCTGTCGGGATGTGGATCCACCGGAGCCATGGATCAGGATCTGGGGGTTGGGGGGATGGCGCCAATGCCGCCAGCGGGACTGCAGGCGCTGGCCAAGCCGTTCAAGTGTCTGCTGAACCATGCTGCCTCAGCAGATCGAGGGCAAACACAAGCACCGCCAGGTTGATCGCCACGTCAGCCAGGTTGAACACCGGAAAGCGGATCGGCACCAGGGCCAGAAAATCGATCACGGCGCCCAGCCGCCAGCGATCAAGGCCATTGCCCAGGGTGCCTCCCAGCAGCAGTCCGGCAGCGACCAACTGCAGGGGCCGCCCGTGGCGCAGCCGCAGGATCCAGACCACCAGCACACAGGCGACACCCATGCTGATCAAGGCCAGGATCTGGGTCGCGCCGGTGAACAGGCTGAAAGCCGCCCCCCGGTTATAAACCAGTTCCAAATCGATCAGACCGGGCAGCCAGCCGCGGCTTGGGCCCAGGACCAGCGAAGCCTGGGCCCAGGCTTTGCTGACCTGATCAAGCAGCAGGACCAGCGCCGCAATCACCAGGCTGCTCAGACGCCAACGTCTTGACCCGTTCATGGCGACAGTTTCAGGCCACGACGCAGCACCAGGGCCAGCAGAGCCGCGCCGCAGCACAGCAGGACCTGGGCGGGTAACGGCGCCAGGCTGTAGCTGACCACGGTCTGGGCCAGTCCTAGGGGCCAGCGACCGGCCAGACCACCCAACAACAGATTCAACAGCCCGCACAGCTGCAACACCAGCAGGCCACCCAGGCTGGCACCCAGAAGCTTGAGCAGATCATCCATGCCGCTCTGGCGGGCCAGCCGTCCCGTCAGCCAACCGGCGGGAATGAATCCCACCAGATAGCCAAAGCCGGGATCGAGCAGGTAGCCGACACCCCCACCCCCTTGAAACACCGGCAACTGAAACAGCCCCAGGCTCAGGTAGGCCACAGCCGCCAGCATGGCGCTGCGTGGGCCGCAGACCAGGGCCGTCACCAGCAGGGCCGGCACCTGCAGGGTCATCGGCAGCGGCAGCACACGGATGCCGCCATCGAGATCGGGCAGGGGCAAGGCGGCGCTCACCAGCCCGCCAGCCAGGATCAGCATCAGACCGGCAAGGGCGCCGCTCCAGGTGGCGATGGCACGCAAGCTGAGCACCGAAGACTGCACTGTTCGCCATCCTGCAGCAGGTAAGGTCCCGCTACCAGCGCCCCAGGCAGCCGTGATGGACGATCCGCACCTGTTCGCCATCGGCGATGGGGTCCAGCTCAGCCAGCAGCCTCCCTACCTCAAGACGGCTGATCCGATGCCGATGCTGCGGCCGGCCGACCTGATCGGGCTCGACGAAGTCGGCCAGGTGGTGGGTCTGCGGGCCGGCGATCAACTGGCCGTGCGGTTTCGTCGCGGCACGTTTTTGCTGCAGGCGTCAGCCCTCAGACGGAGTGAGCCCGGCTGAGGGCATGGCGATTCCAGGCAGCAGCAGCGGCTTCGAGTCCTTCGCGGGGCCCGCAGAGGCTCAGCCGGGGTGCCCCAAGGCTGCGTCGAGCCGCCTGCTGCAGCTCGGCGCTGCTCAGCATGGCCGCCCGGGTTAGGCAATCGTCGATGAACGTTGTGCTGAGGCCGAAACCCAGCAACAACGCCTCGCGGTCAGCCAGCTGTCCGCAGGTCTGCCGGCCCATCGCCTCCTGGCCCAGATACTTGGCCCTGGCCAGCGCCAGTTCGGCGGTGGTCAACGGCTGCTCGAGGATCCGCTGCCATTCATCGAGCAGCGCCGTGCAGGCTTCGCCGGCGCGATCGGCGTTGGTGGACAGGTGCCAAACAAAGGGCGTCGGCCCCCGCCGCGCCGGCATGTGCACCCCCACGTCGTAGGCCAGCCCGCGCTCTTCGCGCAGGGTGATGAACAGGCGGCTGGACATGCCCAGGCCCAGATGGGCCTGGAGCAGCCGCAGCGGCAGGTTGTCGGGTTCGGCCAGTGGCACCGTCGTGCACCCCAGCATCAGGACGACCTGTTCGGTGTCCTCCTCCATCAACGTCAGCGGCTCCCCGCCGCTGGCCGCTCCCAGATCCAGGGGTTGTCCCGGCGGGTTCACAGGCCAGGGTTCGCGGCTGGTCGCGACCTCGAGGGCCTCGAGCGCTCCCGGGGTCACGCCTCCGGCCAGAACCAAGGCCGCACCCCGCTGGCCCAATTGCTGCAGCTGATCGCCAAGGTCTGACCGCTGCAGCTGTTCGAGCTCGGCCGCCACCCCCAGGGGGTCATGGCCATAGGGCCCCTGGCCATAGAGCTGTTGCCGCAGGCCCTCGTGGCAGAGCTGAAAGGGGTCTTCCCGCTGGCGTTGCAGGGCCTGGAGGTTCAGCTGCCGCTCGATGGCGATCTGCTCCGGTTCCAGGGTTGGCTGGCTCGCCATCTGCACCAGCAGGGGCAGCAGCCGTTCGGCATCCTCGCTGGCGCATTTGAGGCTGATCACCAGGCTGTCTTCGCCGGCTTCGGCCCGCAGGGCCGCCCCACGCCCTTCGACCAGATCGGCCAGAGCGTCAGCATCGAGATCGCCGCAACCCCGGGTCAGCAGCCCGGCCAGCAGTTGGTGAATGCCGCGCTGATGGGGTGGATCCTCGCTGCTGCCGCCGGCGATCCACAACCGGGCCGCCAGCAGTCCGGGGGAGCGGTGCTGCCGCCAGCTGAGCAGCAGTTCACCGCCCAGCTGTTGTCGGGTCCAGCAGGGCGCGTTCATGCTGGTACCGCCTCGAGCACACAGGCCCGGCTGGGATCGAGCAGGGCGAAGCTCTGCTGCAGTTGGTCGGCATCAACTGCCCGCAGCGCCCGCAACGGGTCGTTGAGATCGCTGGGCCGATCCCAGAGCGCACCGTTGCCGATCACCCCGGCCACACCGGCGGCGGCCTCGAGCCCAAAGCGATACCCGTTGGCCACCAGCTTGCGTCCCCGTTCGATTTCGGCGACGGGCGGCGGGGTCCCATGACTGTCCATGAGGACCCGTTCGATCTGCTGGCGCACGATCGGCAGCTCAGCCGGATCGCAGACCGCTTCGAGCAGGGCCAGGCTGCCGCACTCGAGCACCTGCAGGTCGAGATCGATGCTCTCGACCAGCCGCAGCTCCTCCCGCAACCGGGCCACCAGTCGGCTGCGCCGGCCTTCGGCCAGCAGGCTTGTGGCCAGATCCATCGCCGCCACCGCCTGGCGCTCGGACGCACCCGGCAAAGACCAGGCCATCAGCAGACGCGCCGCCTCCAGGCGGGCAAAGGGCCTGTGATGCACACCGGGTTGGAGTCGCAGCTGGGGCGGTGGCGGTGTGGCGGCGGTGCGGGGCAAGGTTGCCAGAGGTGAACGCTCGAGCTGGGCCACCAGGGTGTCGAGCGTGCGCGCGTCGAGCGGGCCGCTCACGGCCAGCACGCAGTGCTGGGCGCCATAGAGCCGCTGCTGGAAGCGACGCATTGTGTCAGCCGTGTGCTCTTGCAGCAGATCCCGTTCCCCCAGGATCGCCCGGCCATAGGGATGGTCGCAGCAGCCCAGCTGCAGCAGGGTCTGCAGGGCCATCTCATCGGGTTGGTCCTGACTCTGGGCCAGTTCCTCCAGCACCACTTGCCGTTCCACGTCCAGATCCTCCTGGTCCAGACGGGGGTTGAGCACCAGATCGAGCAGCAGCTCACAGGCCTCTGCTGCCGCCGTTGGCGGCACCAACACGTGGTAGTGGACATCGTCAAACCCTGTGGCGGCGTTGCTGTGACCGCCCAGCGCCTCGATCTTCAGGTCAAAGTCACCGGCTTCCTGGCGTTCGCTGCCTTTGAACACCATGTGTTCCAGGAAGTGGGCCATGCCGCTTTCCTCGGCCGTTTCGAAGGCGCTGCCGGCCCGACACCACAGGTCCAAACAGATCAGAGGGGCCTCGGGCAGGTTCAGGCTCACCACCCTGACGCCAGAGCGCAGCGTCTGGCTGTGCACGCTCTCCAGGCCGTCAATCAGGGGTGGCCGGGCGATGGGGGACAAAGGCAGACCCATGGCAGGATCTGCATTCTGCTGGGCGCCGTGCCGATGAGCCTTCATCCGCTGATGGTTTCGCTGGCCGATTGCATCCGCCAGCGTTGGCAGGGTTTCAGCGAACTGGCCCCCTTGCCGCTGGCCGCGGACCTCGAGGAGATCAGCGGCAGCCTTGACGGGGAGGCCCTGTTCATTCGCAACGAGCTGGCCTCGGCCCGGGGCCTGCGCAAGCTGCACCTGGAAACCGCCCGTCTGGGAGCCGGACTGCAGATCCTGCACTGTGTGTTCTTTCCCGATCCGCGCTTTGATCTGCCGGTGTTCGGTGCCGACGTGGTGGCCTCACCAGCAGGGGTGTCGGCCGCCATCGCCGACCTGTCCCCCACCCGTAGCCGCTTGCCCGATGGCATCGACCAGGCCCTGGCGGCTCGTCCCGCCTTTGACTTTCGCCAGCGCCGGGAGTTGCCCCCCTGGGGATCGATCTTCTCGCCCCATGTCTGTTTCATTCGGCCCGATGGTGCCGATGAAGAGCAGGGCTTCATCGCCTGGGTGGACACCCTGCTGCAGGTGCTGGGCGAAGCGATCGCCGCCGGGAGCCCCGACGCGCCCGAGGCTCCGGCTACGGTTGAGCGCTGGCAGGGTCAGCTGAGCTATTGCAGGCAGCAGAAACAGAACGACAAGACCCGCCGGGTGCTCGAGAAAGCCTTCAACCCGGCCTGGGCAGACCGCTACATCGAAGAGCTGTTGTTCGACGATCCGCCGACACCGTGAACGCACACCTCCGCCGACTGCCCCGCAAGTCCTGGCTGGCCCTAGGTTCAGCCGTTGTGGTTGTTGTGCTGTGGGCCCTGTTGCGGCCCCAGAGCAAACCCGTGGTGGTTGCCTCCACACCCCGCGATCCCGCTACCGCCCGCTCCCAGGCGCCAACGTCTGGTGCCAATGCAGCCGTGGCGGCCCTGGGCCGACTTGAGCCAGCGGGTGACGTGCGCACCCTGGCGGCCCCGTCCGGGGGGGTGGGGGTGAGCCCCCGGGTGTCCGAGCTCTACGTGCGCGAAGGGGACCAGGTGCGCCGCGGCCAGGTGCTGGTCAGCTTTGACAACCGTCCGGGCTTGCTGGCCCAGAGGCAGTTGCTGCTGACACGCATCGCCTCCCTTGAAACCCAGCTGCGCATCTTTGAAGGTCAGATTCGCCGTTACCGGGGATTGACCCGTTCGGGAGCCAATCCGGCCGGCGATCTCGATGATCGCGAAATCCAGTTGTCGGATAAACGCGCCCGCTTCAATGAGGCCAAGGCCGAGCTCAACAAACTGGACACCGAACTGGCCTTGTCCCAGTTGCGCTCACCGATCGATGGACTGGTGCTGCGGGTGTTGGTTCAGCCCGGTGAGCGGCCCGGCGCCGACGGCATCCTGGAGGTCGGCGCCAACCAGAGCATGGAGGCGATTGCCGAGGTCTACGAAAGCGACATTAGTAGAGTTCGCCTGGGTCAGCAGGTTCGGCTCGAGAGCGAAAGCGGTGGCTTCAAGGGCACTGTGATGGCCCGCGTGATTCGCATCAGCCCCCAGGTGCGGCAGCGCCAGGTGTTGAGCACCGATCCCAGCGCTGATGCGGATTCCCGCATCGTCGAAGTGAGGCTGGCCCTCGATCCCTCGGAAAGCAACCGCCTGCGCAGCCTGGCCGGGCTCAGGGTGATCGCCCGCTTCGTGCCCTGAGCGCGATGGTGTCACAGGGTCTGCAGTCCATTCACCGCTTCTGGCGCAGCCGACGGATCCCCCTGGCCTGGCTGTTGCTGACCCGTCAGCCGATGCGGTTGGCCGTCGCCCTGGCCGGCATCGCCTTTGCCGGCATCCTGATGTTCATGCAGCTGGGTTTTCGGGACGGGCTGTTTGAAGCCAGCGTCACCGTCCACAAGCTGTTTGACGCCGATGTGGTGTTGCTCAGCCCCCGGACCACCAGCTCGATCGGCATGGCCAGCTTTCCCCGGCGGCGGCTGGTGCAGACCCTGGCTGATCCCGATGTCATCGGCATCAGCCCGCTCAACTGGAATCTGTTGTTGTGGCGCAACCCGGAAGCCCGCACCACACGCTCGATCCTGACCCTGGCGGTTGAACCGGATGACCCGATCTTTCTGAATCCGGCGATCAGCAGCCAGTCCAAGTTGTTGCAGAACCGAGGTTGGGTTCTGTTCGACGAGCGTTCCAGGCCCGAATTCGGTCCGGTTGCCGCCTGGTTGAAACAGGGCCGCACCGTGGAGACTGAGGTCTCAGGCCAACGGATCCGGGTGGCCGGTCTGGTGTCGCTGGGGCCGTCTTTCGGTGCTGACGGCAACATGATCACCAGCCGCGAGACCTATCTGCGGTTGATGCCCAGCTCACCCCCCGGCAGCATTGAGCTGGGTCTGATCCGCCTGCGCCCGGGCGCTGACCCTGAGGCGGCGGTGACCCGTCTCAGGCGCCTGCTTCCCGGCGATGTCCGGGTCCTGACCAAGGCTGGTTTCGAAGAACTGGAGAAGACCTATTGGCGGACCAGCACCGCGATCGGGTTCATCTTCACCCTCGGGGCAGGCATGGGCTTCGTGGTGGGATGCGTGATCGTGTATCAGATCCTTTATTCGGACGTCAGTGATCACCTGCCCGAATACGCAACCCTGATGGCCATGGGCTATCGCCTGCCCAGCCTGCTCGGGGTGGTCGCCCGCGAGGGCCTGCTGCTGGCGGTCCTGGGCTACCTACCCGCCTATGTCGCCGGCCAGGGTCTCTATGCCCTGGTGCGCAGCGGCACCCGCCTGCCGGTGGTGATGGATCCCCAACGGGCCCTGCTGGTGTTCACCATGATCCTGGTCATGTGTCTGGGATCGGCGGGGTTGGCGATGCGGCGCCTGGGGGATGCGGACCCGGCTGAGATCTTCTGAACCATGCGATCACCCACTGCCTTGGACACGCCGCCTGCGGCTGCAGCGATCGCCGCCAGCGGCCTGAGCCACTGGTACGGCCGTGGTGATGCCCGTCGCCAGGTGCTCCAGGATGTGGAGCTCAGCATTGACCCTGGTGAGGTGGTGCTGCTGACGGGGCCATCCGGTTGCGGCAAGACCACCCTGCTGACCTTGGTGGGAGCCCTGCGTCAGGTGCAGGCTGGCTCGGTGCAGCTGTTCGGCTCTGAATTGCTGGGCGCCGGCCGAGGGGAGCGGCAGCAGCTGCGTCGGCGCATCGGCATGATCTTTCAAGGTCACAACCTGTTGCGCTGCCTGACGGCTGAGCAGAACGTGCAGATGGGGGCCGACCTGCTGCCAGACCTGGGCTACCGCGCCCGCCGCGACCAGGCCCGCGAATGGTTGCGGGCCGTGGGCCTGGGCGATCACCTTGGCAAATTGCCCCACGATCTTTCGGGGGGCCAGAAGCAGCGGGTGGCCATCGCCAGAGCTCTGGCTGCACGTCCTGAACTGCTGCTGGCCGATGAACCGACGGCGGCCCTCGACAGCCGCAGCGGTCGTGAAGTGGTGGATCTGCTCAGGCGGCTGGCCCGTGAGCAGGGGTGCGCGGTGCTGATGGTCACCCACGATCCCCGCATCCTTGATGTGGCTGACCGGCTGCTGCGCATGGAGGACGGACGCCTGTTCGATCAGGGCCACGAGCCCCGATGAGTAAGCTGATGGAAAGACAACCCTTTGTCCCCACCGCATGGCCAAGCGCAGAAATCTGAAGAAGGAAAAGCAGGAACGGAATCGGGCCTACGCCCGCAAGTTCAAGAAGCGCAAACTGCGCAATGACGGCCGCGGTGAGGGTGCAGGCAATGGCGTCACCGGCACAGCCAGCAACGGCGGTGCTGCCGACTGATCAGTCCGGGGGCTCTGCCCCACCCATTGATCACCAGGGGTGACCCACGGGGCACCCCTTTTTTTTGACCTGGAGCGGCCATGTTCCTCAGCGTCGTCAGTCCCACCTACAACCGCCTGCCGATCCTGCAGAAGTGCCTTACGGCGTTGGAACGGCAGATCCTGGCCCCGCCGATCACGGACTACGAGATCGTGCTGGTTGACGATGGCTCCACCGATGCAACGGTCAGCTGGGTCCAGCAGCAGGCTGCCCAGCTCCCCCATGTGCGCCTGATCTGCCAGGACCACGGTGGCCCTGCCGAAGGCCGAAACCGGGGTGTCGAGGCCGCCCGGGGTGACGTGATCGTGTTCATCGACAGCGATCTCGTCGTCACGGATGGCTTTCTCCTGTCCCACGCGCGGGCGTTAAGCCAGTCCTGGCAGCAGCGCGGTGACCGGCTCTGCTTTACCTACGGCGCCGTGATCAACACGGCCGATTTCGACAATCCCACCGGCGAGCGCCACAAGCTGCGGGATTGGTCGGGGGCTTACTTCGCCACCGGCAATGTGGCCATCGATCGCCAGGTGCTCGAGCAGGCGGGCCTGTTCGACACGGCCTTCCGGCTTTACGGCTGGGAGGACCTGGAACTCGGCGAGCGGTTGCGGCGGTTGGGCGTGCGTCTGGTGCGCTGTCCCCAGGCGGTTGGGTACCACTGGCACCCTCCCCTCAGCCTTGAGCAGCTGCCTCGGTTGATTCAGGTGGAGCAGGAACGGGCACGCATGGGTCTGGTGTTCTTCCGCAAACATCCAACCCGGCGGGTGCGGATGATCATTCAATACACCTGGTTCCATCGCCTCCTTTGGGAGTTGCTGACCCTTGGAGGACTGCTCAACGAGCGCAGCCTCCGGCCGTTGCTCGGTTGGTTGATCCGTCGTGGTCATGCCGCCCTGGCCATGGAACTGTTGCGGTTGCCGCTCAACCGCCTTGGGGTCCGCAGCCTGTTTCGCGAGGCTCGAAGCGCCATTTGATAGCTTGGTCGGGTCATCCAACTCCGCACACCTGCGTGTTTCGGGTGACCGCCCTGCAGTTCATGCTTCAAGCACGAACCACGGAACGGTCCCTGGCAGGTGGAGGCAAACCCGAAACCCACTCCAATGGCTGTTGTCACCCTTGCCGAAATGATGGAGGCTGGTGCCCACTTTGGGCACCAGACCCGTCGCTGGAATCCCAAGATGTCGCGCTACATCTATTGCGCGCGCAACGGGGTTCACATCATCGACCTCGTGCAGACCGCGGTCTGCATGAACAACGCCTACAAATGGGTGCGCAGTGCTGCACGCAGCGGCAAGCGCTTCCTGTTCGTGGGCACCAAGAAGCAGGCCTCTGAGGTCATCGCTCAGGAAGCGACCCGCTGTGGTGCTGCCTATGTCAACCAGCGCTGGCTGGGTGGCATGTTGACCAACTGGACCACGATGCGCGCCCGCATCGACAGGCTCAAGGATCTGGAGCGCATGGAGTCCTCTGGCGCCATCGCCATGCGGCCCAAGAAAGAAGCTGCAGTCCTGCGGCGTGAACTGGAGCGTCTGCAGAAGTATCTCGGCGGCCTCAAGTCGATGCGCCGTCTGCCCGACGTGGTGATCCTGGTGGATCAACGCCGCGAAACCAACGCGGTGCTCGAAGCCAGGAAGCTGGACATCCCGTTGGTGTCGATGCTCGACACCAACTGCGATCCCGACCTCTGCGACGTGCCCATTCCCTGCAACGACGACGCTGTGCGCTCGGTGCAGTTGGTGCTGGGTCGCCTCGCCGATGCCATCAACGAAGGCCGCCATGGCGCTGGCGATCACGGCAGCGACGACGAAGCCTGATCCCAGGCCCCATCGGGGCTCTGCCGATCCCTGCTGACCCACGGGTCTGGCGCATGCAGCCAGACCCCTTCCTTGTTTCATCCCCCCCTTTTTTTCTTCCGCCCCACCCATGGCTGAGATTTCCGCCAAACTCGTCAAGGACCTGCGCGACAAGACCGGCGCGGGCATGATGGATTGCAAGAAGGCCCTCGCCGAGACCAACGGCGACACGGAAAAGGCCATCGAATGGCTGCGCCAAAAGGGCATTGCCAGCGCTGAGAAGAAGGCTGGACGTACCGCTGCAGAGGGTGCGATCGGCAGCTACATCCACACCGGTGCACGGGTTGGGGTGTTGGTGGAAGTCAACTGCGAAACGGATTTTGTCGCCCGCGGTGACGTCTTCCAAGAGCTGCTTCGCAATGTGGCGATGCAAATTGCAGCTTGCCCGAACGTCGAATACGTGACTGTTGATCAGATTCCTGCCGAAGTGGCAGCCAAGGAAAAAGCGATCGAAATGGGTCGCGATGACCTGTCCGGCAAGCCTGAAGCGATGAAGGAAAAGATCGTCGAAGGGCGTATCGGCAAGCGTTTGAAGGAGCTGGCGCTGCTGGAGCAACCGTTCATCAAGGACAGCAGCATGACCGTCTCCGAAATGGTCAAGCAGGCCGCTGGCAAACTGGGTGAGAACATTCAGGTCCGCCGCTTCACCCGCTACACCCTGGGCGAAGGCATCGAGATTGAGAAGGCCGACTTTGCTGCTGAAGTGGCAGCCATGCAGGCCGCCTGAGTCTCTTGGAGCCGTCCTCGGCGCGCAGTGAAACAGCCCAGCAGCTGGAAGGTCTGCGCGCCAAAATCGCGACGGGCAATCCAGAGCATTACCGGCACTGGGCCCTTTATCTCCAGGTGTTGCGCGAGTGCCTGACCGGCGCGGTTGACCGCTGTTGCTTTCATCTGGCTGTTGAGGTTTATCCCAACAGGTATCGCCAGCTGTCGGCTGAGTCCAGGGCTGAACTGCACCAGCGCATCGCCAGCCTGGTGCACCGCTGCTCATCGCTGTTGACCGTTGAGCAGCTGTTGGCTTTGGCTGCTCAGCAACGCCGACGCCGTCAACGCCTCGCCAGACGGCATCAGCGGCGTTGGTTGGCGAGCCTGCAGCAGGAACCGACGGCGGTGTTTGAGTCTGCCGCGCCCGCAGCCCCTCAAGCGGGCCATGACCCTGTCGGTTCGGTCCATCTGGGGATGGGCCTGCCGATCAGCCTTGATCTGTTTGCTCCGAGCGCTTTCGAAGCGAGCTCGGAGCCTGATGGCCTCCCCCAGTCCGCGGTTCAACCGGACCCGCCGGAAGGTGAGCTGGAAGCCTCAGATTTGATGCAGGCCTTTGCCCGGTTGCTCGATTCGGCCGAGGACCTGGACCCGGACCCTGCTGCTGCCTTTCAGGCGCCACCGACCAAGGGACTGCTGCCCAGTCATCCGCTGCAGTTGTTGCGCTGGATGGATGAGCTGGACGGTGCCTTAGCCAGGCGGCTGCGCAATTTGTCGCATGGGCTCAATGTTGAACTGGTGCGCCTGGGTCTGTGCCCGACCCTGCCGCCGCTGCAGTTGCTGGAGGCTGTTGCCGCTGGACAGCTCGAAACCCAGAATGCACCCCTCAATCTGGTGCGGCTGAACGGCCTGGGCGAGCAGCTTCCAGCCGCGGTTGCCGCCAACAGCCTGGCTGTGCTGCTGCGTCCAGCCGATCTCGAATCCGACCAGCCCCGACTGCGCACCTGTCGCAGCCGCCTCAGGCAGGTGCGCCTAGAGGTGCGCAGAATGGCCCAGACCTACCACCGCCTGGAGCGCCGTCTGCAGGCCCTTGAAGCGGAACAGCTGTGGCTGCACGATCACGCGACAGCCCGGATCCCCAGGACACGACAGCCGGATTAGAGCAGGCGCTGCACCCCTGGTTGCTGCCGCTGAACCAGGCGTTGCAGCTGGAAGTTGACCGCGGCTTTGCCAACCTGCAGGGCCGGCGCGATCGGTTCGCCGTTTTTGTCCATCGCCAGCTCAGCGCTCCACCGATCCCGCTGGAACCGCGTGAGCAGGAGCAACGGCAGGCCCTGTTGAGCGGTTACGACCGCTACGAGCAACTCGGACTGTCGCAACGGCAACGGCTCGTTCGCCAGAGTCGCGAGTGGCTGTTGCAGCTCAGGCGTCGCTGCCGCCCCCCCGCTGTCATGGCGCCGCCCCGGTTGCGCATCGCAGAACCGGCCCCCCAACCCCCCACCAGGGGATCAACCATCCAAGGGTCAGCCTCTGAGCTGGGCCCCGAAACACCCCTGGCCGAGGTGCGGGGCCTTGGTCCCCGCGCGGCAACCAAGCTGGCCCAGCTTGGTCTGTTGGTGGTGCGCGACCTGATCCACTACTACCCCCGCGATTACCTCGATTACGCCAATCTGCGCCGGATCAGCACGCTCGAGCCCGGTCAGACCGCCACGATCGTGGCGACGGTGCGCCGCTCCCATGCCTTTGTCAGCCCGCGCAACCCCAACCTGGGCATTCTCGAATTGCAGGTTCAGGACCCGACCGGTCGCTTGCGGATCAGCCGGTTCTACGCCGGACGACGGTTTAGCTCGCCCGGGTGGCTGGCGGCCCAGCAGCGCCAGTTTCCCGCCGGTGCCGTGGTGGCGGTCAGCGGTCTGGTCAAGACCACACCCTATGGGCCTGCGTTTCAGGATCCGTTGATGGAGGTGCTGGAGCACGCCCAGGCACCGCTGCAATCCCAGAGCATTGGCCGCTTGCTGCCGGTCTATGGGCTGACCGAAGGCCTCACCGCCGAACGCGTGCGCCAGGCGGTCGCCGCGGTGTTGCCCGTGGTTGCCAGCTGCCCTGAGCCGTTGCCATCTCAACTGCGCCAGCAGGAGCAGCTGATCGAACGGGCCCAGGCCTTGCAGGCGATCCATCAGCCCAGGGATCAGGCGAGCCTGCAAGCCGCGCGCACCCGACTGGTGTTCGATGAGTTTCTGTTGCTGCAGCTCGGCCTGGCCCAGCGCCGCCGCCAGCTCAAGGCGGCGCAGGCCCTGCCCCTGAGTGTCTTCAACCCTGACGCCCGGGCGGCGGATCCAGCAGCAGCGGATCTGGTGAGCCGCTTTCTGGCGCTGCTGCCGTTTGCGTTGACCGGTGCGCAGCAACGGGTGCTGGCCGAGATTCGCGCCGATCTGGGCCGGCCTGAACCGATGGCACGCCTGGTCCAGGGGGATGTTGGCAGCGGCAAAACGGTGGTGGCGCTGGCGGCCCTGCTGATCGCCATCGAGGCGGGCTGCCAGGGTGCCCTCATGGCGCCCACCGAGGTCTTGGCCCAGCAGCATGCCAGCAAGATCATCGGTTGGCTCAATCAGTTGCACGTGCGCAGTGCCTTGCTCACCGGCTCCACACCGATGCGGCAGCGCCGGCGCCTGCTGGAGGACCTAGCCAATGGTCAGCTGCAGTTGCTGGTGGGCACCCATGCCCTGCTCGAAGACCCGGTCGACTTTGCCCGCCTGGGCCTGGTGGTGGTCGACGAGCAGCACCGTTTTGGTGTCAATCAACGCAACCGGCTGCTGTCCAAGGGCCTGCAGCCCCATCTACTAACCATGACCGCGACGCCGATTCCGCGCACCCTGGCCCTGTCGTTGCACGGCGATCTGGACGTCAGCCAAATCGACGAATTGCCGCCCAATCGGCAGCCGATCGAAACCCGGGTGCTGCGGGGTTCGGCCCGGCAGCAGGCCTATGACCTGATCAGGGATCAGGTGGCTTGCGGCCAACGGGCCTATGTGGTGCTGCCGCTGGTCGAGGAGTCCGAGAAGCTGGAGCTGCGCTCGGCCGTCGAGGTCCATGCCCAGCTGAGCACCGAGGTGTTCGCCGACCTCAATGTCGGCCTGTTGCATGGTCGGCTCAGCAGTGAAGCCAAGCAGCAGGCGATCACCGCTTTTGCCGAGGGACGCACCCAGGTGCTCGTCAGCACCACCGTGGTTGAAGTGGGCGTCGATGTGCCGGCAGCCACGGTGATGGTGATCGAGCATGCCGACCGCTTTGGCCTGGCCCAGTTGCACCAGCTGCGCGGCCGGGTGGGGCGCGGTGCAGCCCAATCCCATTGCCTGCTGATCAACGACAGCAGCAACCCCCAGGCCGCGCAACGGTTGAACCTGCTCGAGCGCTCCAGCGATGGCTTTGAGATCGCCGAAATGGATCTGCGGCTGCGGGGACCGGGGCAGGTGCTGGGCACCCGGCAGTCGGGATTGCCCGACCTGGCACTGGCCAGCTTGAGCACCGATGGGCCCGTGCTGGAGCGGGCACGGGCCGTGGCTCAGCAGATCACGGCGGCCGATCCCGATCTGCGCGACCATCCGTTGCTGGCCAGGATGCTGCAGGACCAGCGCCGCCGCCAGTTCGAGGCCGCCGTTCAGCTCAATTGACCCACCGACCAACCCATGCAGCCAAGCCCAGCAGCACGTCCCTGGCACCCGATTCCGATCGTGGATTGCGGTGAACCGTTGATGGCTCTGCCCCCCGCGCTGCTGCGGTTGACCCCGCACCCCTACGAGGCCCTGGGTGCGCCCTATGGAGACCAACAAAGCCCCTTTGTGCTGAGGCAAGGGGTGGTCGAGCGGCTGTTGCAGGCCCAGGGAGCCTTGCAAACCCTGCGACCCGACTGGCGCCTGGCCATCTTCGATGGCTGGCGGCCGGTCGCGGTGCAGCAGTTCATGGTGACCCACACCATCCAGCAGCTCTGCAGGGAGCAGGGTGTGGATGGCCAGCATCCTTCGGCCGATCTCAGCCGCATCACCGCCGATGTGGGTCGGTTCTGGGCGCCCCCGTCCGAGGATCCGGCCACACCGCCACCCCACAGCACCGGAGCCGCCGTCGATCTGACCCTGGCCGACCGTTCAGGTTTGCCGCTGGCCATGGGTGGCGAGATCGATGCGATCGGGCCGGTGTCCGAACCCGAGCATTACGCCCCACTGGCCGTTGCTGACCCCGATGGTCAGGCTGCCGTCTGGCACCGCCATCGGCAGCTGCTGGCCCAGGCCATGGCCTCTGCTGGCTTTGCCCGCCACCCCAACGAGTGGTGGCATTTCAGCGTTGGCGATCAGCTCTGGGCCTGGATCAGCCAGGCCCCATCAGCCCGTTACGGGCGTGTCGATTCCTGAAGCAGGTTTAGGACCTGGTCACGGCCGCTGGCGGTGACAAAAGCGCCAAAGCTGCGCCGACCACCGGCCTGCTGCCAGGCCAACAGCAGGGGCTCGAGGGTGGATTCAAGCTGTTCGAGCGGCATGCGTTCGAGGTAGGGCTCGGCCAGCTGGCTCAGGTTGGGCGTCCCGCCCAGCCACAGCTGATACTGGTCGACACCGCTGCCGACCAGCCCGATCTCGGCCATGTAGGGCCGGGCGCAACCGTTGGGACAACCCGTCATGCGCACGAGCACGGGCTTGCTGATCCCCAGACGTTGAAACTGGTTGTCGAGTCGATCGAGCACCTCGGGAAAGATCCGTTCGGCCTCGGTCACCGCCAACCCGCACAGGGGCAGGGCGGGGCAGGCAATGGCATGGCGGGCCAACAGCGGGGGTGCCTCGGGGGCTTCGAAGCCGATCGCTGCAAGCTCTTGCACCAGGCTGGCCCGCTGCGCTGTAGCGATGTTGCAGAGCAGGATGTCCTGGTTGGGGGTCAGCCTGATTTCAAGCTGGTAGGTCTGCACCAGACGCCGCAGCCCTGCCTTTTGCGCACCCGCCAGACGGCCGCACAACAGCGGCAGACCGACAAACCATTGACCGGCGGCAATGCGGTGCCAGCCCAGGTAGTCCTCCAGTTTGGCCTTGGGCTCGAGCCGCAGCCCTTTGATCGGATGGGGAAAATATCGCTTCAGTTCCTGGCGGAACCAGGCGATGCCCCGCTCATGGATCAGGTACTTCATGCGGGCATGCCGCCGTTGGGCCCGGTCCCCGTGGTCCCTCTGCAGCGCCACCACCGCCTGAACCAGATCCAGCACGTGCTCCTGGCTGACGTAGCCAAGGGGGTCGGCCGTGCGGGCAAAGGTTTCGTCTTTGTTGTGGGTGCGGCCCATCCCGCCACCGACATAGACGTTGCAGCCCTGGGGTCTGCCGTTGGGATCGGTGAACAGCACCAGGCCGATGTCCTGGGTGAGCAGGTCGACTGAGTTGTCCCCGGGAACGGTGACGGCCACTTTGAACTTGCGTGGCATGTAGGTGGAGCCGTACAGCGGCTCCGCACTGTCCCCGGACGTCAGATGGTCGTCTGACTGGCGCGCGCGCGCCTTCTTGACGGCCGTTGAGGGCTTGATCCGGTAGCGCAGATCACCGTCGACCCAGAGATCGAGGTAGGAGCCTTCGGCGGCGTGGGGCGTGAGCAGGTCCGCGACGGCGGTCGCCAGCTCGCGGGCCGCCGGGTATCCCCCCTTCTGAAAGGGGGCTGCGGGGGCCATGACATTGCGGTTGATGTCGCCGCAGGCCGCCAACGTGGAGCCCATCCCACGCACGATCGTGCCGATCACATCGCGCAGGCTGTCCTTGCGAATGCCATGCATTTGAAAGGCCTGCCGCGTGGTAGCCCGCAGGGTTCCGTTGCCATAGCGATCGGCCAGCGCATCAAGGGCCAGATACAGGGCAGCCGGAATACGACCACCCGGGCTGCGCAACCGCAGCATCATCTGCCAATCCTTGTCCTGGCCCTTTTGACGGTTGTCCCGATTGTCCTGCTGGTAGCTGCCGTGAAACTTCAGGATCTGAACAGCACCCTCGCTGAAATTCGGCCGATCGTTGCCGAGCTCATCGAGCAGGGGTTGTTTCAGATGGTCGCTGTCAGCCTTGAGCTGCTCGAACTTGCTGCGCGGGGTGCCACTGGCCAGGCTGGGCAGGGGGCCTGCGTCGATGGGGGACGAACCGGCGGTCACAGGCGAGCAATACCACGAGCGGGCCTCGACCGTAGCGAACGACCTGCCTCGCCAGGGCGGTTCCTACAGTGGTCAGCTGGGGCCATGGACCACGTTGTCGACCTTTCTGCTTGAAATCGGGACCGAAGAACTGCCTGCCGATTTCGCCCGTCTGGCACTGCCTCAGCTCGAGCAGCAGGTGCGCCGTGATCTCGCTGAAGCCCGGCTCGGCTTTGGATCACTCCATTGCACCAGCACACCACGCCGCCTGGTGGTGATGCTTGAGGGCCTCGAGTCTGCTGCCGCTGATCTCGAGGAAGAGCGCAAGGGCCCTCCAGCGGCGCAGGCGTTCAACGACGGTGTGCCAACCCCGGCTGCCGTCGGCTTTGCTCGCCGTTGCGGTGTTGAACCCGAAGCACTGGCGGTTCAGGAGACCCCCAAGGGGCCTTTTGTCTTTGCCAAGGTGATCCAGAGGGGCCTGGCTGCTCCTGCGGTGCTGGAGCAGTGCATCCCCCAGTGGATCGCGGCCCTGCAGGGCCGACGCTTCATGCGTTGGGGGCAGGGTGAGAGCCGCTTTTCACGGCCGGTGCGGTGGTTGGTGGCCTTGCTTGACGCTGAGATCGTGCCGGCCCGGCTTGAGGGCAGCGATCCTGTCGTCGAGGCTGGACGCCACAGCCGCGGGCATCGTCTGATCAGCGAGTCGGTGCTGATCACCGAAGCCGGCTCCTACACCGAGTCGATGGGACAGGCCGGGGTGATGGTGGAACGGGCCCAACGCGCCGCGCAGATCCGCGCCAGCGTTGACCATGCCGCTGCTGCTCTAGGAGGCAAGCCCGATCTGCCGGATTCGCTGTTTGCCGAACTGGTCGACCTGGTCGAATCGCCGTCGCTGATCGAAGGCAGCATTGAGGAGCGTTACCTGGACCTGCCGGCCGAAGTGCTCAGCACGGTGATGCGCGCGCACCAGCGGTATGTGCCGCTCTACCTGGGCAATGCCAGTGGTGACCCGCTGGCGCTGGTGGCCCGCGGTGAACTGATGAACCGCTTTTTGTGCATCGGCAATGGCCTGCCGCAAGCGACCCCGACCATCCGCCGCGGCAACGAGCGGGTGCTCAAGGCCCGCTTGGCCGATGCCGCGTTCTTTGTTGAGGCGGACCGGGCCGTGGCCAGCATCGATCGCCGCGATCAGTTGGCGCGGGTGACCTTTGCCGAAGGTCTGGGCAGCGTTCTCGATCGCGTTGAGCGGCTCGAATGGTGCACCGATGTGCTGCTAGGGGTTCTTGCCCTGCCGCCCGGCACCGCTGACCATGCCCGCCGCGCCGCCCATCTCTGCAAACACGATCTGGTCAGCCAGATGGTGGGCGAGTTTCCAGAATTGCAGGGGGTCATGGGGGGGAAATACCTGCTGGCCGAGGGTGAACCGCGACCTGTGGCCCTGGCCGTGCTCGAGCACTACCTGCCCCGGGGTGCCGGCGATGCCCTGCCCAGCAGCGATGCCGGCGCTGTGGTTGCCCTGGCTGAGCGCCTGGAGCTGCTGCTCAGCATCTACGCCAAAGGCGAGCGTCCCAGTGGATCGTCCGATCCCTACGGTTTGCGGCGCGCGGGCAACGGCATGCTGCAGATCCTCTGGGAGCGCGGCTGGAGCATCGATCTGCAGGCCCTGCTGGCCCGCTGCTGCACCCATTGGAGCGCTCTGTTCCCGCACTTTCAGCTCAACCCAGAATCCCTGCAACAGGACCTTGAGGAGCTGCTGCGTCAGCGCATCGTCAGCCTGCTTGAGGAGGACGGTTTCGATCCTGACCTGGTGCAGGCGGTGGCCGGCGAAAGTGTGGCCTGGCGGCGGGTCCTCTGCGATCCGTTCGACGCCCGCAGGCGCACAGAACTGTTGGCCCACTTGCGCCAGAGTGGGGAGTTGGCAGCTGTGCAGGCCGTGGTCACGCGCGCCTCTCGCCTGGCCGAAAAGGGAGAGCTCTCGACCGAGGTGTTGACGCCCTCAGGTGCTGTTCGTGCGGATCTGTTTGAACGCAGCAGCGAGGCAGCCATGCTCTCGGTCTTGCAGACGCTTGAACCGATTGCCTGTGGCACGGCTCCGGATCGTTACGCCTCTCTGGCCCGACAGCTCAGTGCGTCGGCCGACGTGCTTGCAGCCTTCTTTGATGGTGACCAGAGCGTGATGGTGATGGTCGACGATCCTGAGCTGCGCAGCAACCGCCTCAATCTGCTGGCGGTGCTGCGCAATCAGGCGATGGTCCTGGCCGACTTCAGCCGCCTCAGCGGCTGATGGCCGGCTCCCTCTCTGGCTCAGTACTGGCGGATGCCGCTGCACCCTTGCCATTGAGGCCCTTCTGCCCGCCGACGCGAATGCCACCTTTGATGGTGCTGACGGCCAACATGGCGTTGACCTCGGCGTCATCCCGCACGGCGCTGGGCACCGGCTTGTAGGACTGGGGAGCAAGCGCATTGCCGCGCAGCACCGAGCCAAGGGTGAGCAGGGTCAGCTTGAGCTGTTGCCAGGGATTCATGGCAACCACCCGCTTGTAGAGGTAGCTGTCAAAGGTCAGACGCTGCACATCCTTGTCATCGCACATCTCAACGAAGGCTTCGCGCGCCGCATCGTTGCGGTAGAAGATGTTCTGCAGAATTTCCAGAACCTTGTAAGTGGCTCCGTACTGACGGTCCCATTTTTTGAGGTACTTCTTGAGATCGGCCTCGCTGGGAACACGCTGACCACCCTGGCTGGATTCAACAATCTGCTCGGCGCACATGCGGCCGCTTTTGGCAGCAAAGTAAATGCCTTCGCCCGAGCTTTTGGTGACGTAGCCAGCGGCGTCGCCAACCAGGGCCATGCGACCAACGACGCGACGGGGCCTGGGATGCTCTGGAATGGGGTGGGCCTCGACCTTGATCACTTCACCGTTGACAAGGCGCTTCTTGGCCCGCTCACGGATGCCTTCCTGGAGGCTCTTGATCAACGACTGGTTCTGCTGCATGGTGCCGGTGCCGACGGCAACATGGTCGTATTTAGGAAACACCCAGGCATAGAAATCGGGTGACACATCTGTACCAACGTACATCTCAGCCAGGCTTTCGTAATACTTCATCTCTTCTGGCGGCAACTTGATGCGCTCCTGGAAGGCGATCGCCACGTTGTAGTCGCCGGCGTCCATGGCCTTGGCAACTCGGCTGTTGGCGCCATCGGCGCCGATGATCAAGTCGACCTCAAGGGTCTTGGTGTCACCGGTCGCCTCGCCGCCGCTGTAGTCGGAATAGGTCAGGGTGTAGGGACCCTGGCGGTTGCTGCCGGTGTCGATCTTGGTCACTAGACCGTTGACCAACTGGGCTCCAAGTTCGGCCGCTCGGTTGCGCAGGAAGGCGTCCATGACCTCGCGCCTGCACATACCGATGTATTCATCGGCATTGTCGAGATTGATGTCCACCTCGCGATTCGAGGGGGAAATCATCTTCATGTTGCGGACCTTGCGGTCAATGATCGATTCGGGCAGGTCGAATTCCGAGACCATGCACAAAGGGATGGCGCCGCCGCAGGGTTTGGCGTTGTCGAGCTTGCGCTCGAAGATCCAGGTCTGGATTCCGGCCTTGGCCAGAACCTCAGCCGCACAGGAACCGCTGGGACCGCCGCCCACGACCGCCACTCGCAACATCGAAAACCGCTCCGGATCAGGGATTTGGGCTGGACGCTAACACTGTTGGCCGTTGGGTTGCTGGCCCTTGCAGCAGTCCCAACTAGGATCGTCACGACGTCTGTGACCAGGGCACTGGCCCCTCCTAGCCGCAGATCTGGCGCCGTGCAGCGGTCAGGCTCCCCCAGGCCGCTGCGGGCAGTGGATGAGGACATCCCACTTGCCCGCCGCGTGGTGCTGCCCTTGCGGTCGCGACGGCGCGAACGCCTGCCCCTGGTGGCCGCTGTGCTGCTGCTGGTGGCACTGGCCGCATCCCTGACGCTTCTGGCTCCCCAGTTGTTGCTGCAGCGTGGTGACCCTTGGGCCCCCACCGCTGCCGTGCAACGCCCGTCGGCAGACGGCCGACTGCTCGGCCACTTCCCGTACCAGGAACTGCCAGCTGCCGACCGGGTCACAGTTGCCCCTGGGCTCGAGCTGCATCGCGATGCAGCTGGTGCGTTTCTGGGCATGCAGAGCGCTGCCCAGGCAGACGGCATCGATCTGATCCTGTTGAGTGGCTTTCGCTCGTTGGCTCTCCAGAAGCAACTGTTCTTCGACGTCAAATCCCAACGCAACCAAAGTGCCCTGGAGCGCGCCAGGGTCAGCGCCCCGCCCGGTTACTCCGAGCACAGCACCGGATATGCGGTCGATCTGGGCGACGGCACAGCCCCCCAGACCAACCTCTCCCAACGCTTTGAGCAGACCGCCGCGTTCGCCTGGCTGCAGGCCAACGCCGCCCGGTTCCACTTCGTGCTCTCCTTTCCGTCCGGGAATCTCCAAGGTGTCAACTACGAACCCTGGCACTGGCGATTCGAAGGCACGGCTCAGGCGTTGCAGGTGTTTGAACCCGCCCAGAGGCTCAACCGCTGATCAACCGCTGACCGGCGAGAACCGCTTGCCGGGGAGGGGGCTGAGATAGAGTCATGGCTTGGACTCAATCGTGACTGGAATACCCCCTATGAGTGGTGAGCACAAAGGCGCGGCCATTCGCAACATTGCGATCATCGCCCACGTTGACCACGGCAAGACCACACTCGTTGATGCACTGCTCAGTCAGTCAGGCATTTTTCGTGATGGCGAGGCCGTACCGACTTGCGTTCTTGACTCGAATGATCTGGAGCGGGAGCGCGGCATCACCATTCTCTCCAAGAACACAGCCGTTGACTACAACGGTATTCGCATCAACATCGTTGACACCCCTGGCCACGCCGATTTTGGCGGCGAGGTGGAACGGGTCCTGGGCATGGTCGATGGTGCCCTGCTGATCGTCGACGCCAATGAGGGGCCGATGCCCCAGACCCGTTTTGTGTTGAAGAAGGCCCTTGAAAAGGGTCTGCGCCCGATTGTTTTCGTCAACAAGATTGACCGGGCTCGCGTCGATCCGGAGCTGGCTGTCGACAAGGTCCTGGATCTCTTTCTGGAGCTTGGGGCTGACGACGACCAGTGCGATTTCCCCTATCTGTTCGGAAGTGGCATGGGTGGCTACGCCAAGCCCGACATGAAGACGGACAGCGAGACCATGAAGCCGCTGTTTGATGCCATCTTGCGCCATGTGCCGCCGCCGGTTGGCGATGCCAGCAAGCCCCTGCAGATGCAGGTGACAACGCTGGATTACAGCGATTTTCTTGGCCGTATCATGATCGGCCGCATTCACAATGGGGTGATCAAGGCCGGCCAGAGCGCAGCCCTGATTCGGGATGACGGCAGCATCAAGCGTGGGCGCATCAGCAAGTTGCTTGGCTTCCAAGGGCTGCAACGGGTCGAGATTGAAACCGCAAGCGCCGGCGATCTCGTGGCGGTTGCCGGTTTTGACGAAGTCAACATTGGCGAAACGATTGCCTGTCCCGACAACCCAGAGGCACTGCCGCTGATCAAGGTGGATGAACCCACTTTGCAGATGACCTTTGTCGTGAACGATTCACCGTTTGCTGGCAAAGAGGGCAAATTTGTCACCAGCCGCCAACTGCGGGACCGTCTGCAGCGCGAACTGCTCACCAACGTGGCGCTGCGGGTTGAGGACACCGACTCACCGGATCGTTTCTCGGTCAGTGGACGGGGCGAACTGCACCTGGGCATCCTGATCGAGACCATGCGTCGCGAGGGTTACGAGTTCCAGGTCAGTCAGCCGCAGGTCATTTTCCGGACGATTGACGGCACCCCCCATGAGCCGTTTGAGACGCTTGTGATGGATGTGCCCGAAGCCTCCGTGGGTGCCTGCATTGAAAAGCTGGGCGTTCGCAAAGGCGAGATGCAGAACATGGAAACCAGCAGTGACGGGCGTACCCAGCTTGAGTTTGTTGTTCCTTCCAGGGGTTTGATTGGTTTCCGCGGCGAATTCATTCGCGCCACCCGTGGTGAAGGAATCATGAGCCACTCGTTCCTGGACTACAGGCCGATGCAAGGTGATTTCGACACCCGTCGCAATGGGGTGTTGATCGCCTTTGAGGAAGGAACAGCCACCTTCTATGCACTTAAGAATGCCGAGGATCGAGGCCAGTTCTTTATTAGTCCTGGTACCAAGGTTTACAAAGGCATGATTGTGGGCGAGAACAATCGTCCTCAGGATCTGGAAATCAATGTCTGCAAAGCCAAGCAACTCACCAACATGCGCTCGGCTGGTGCAGAGGAGCTCGACACCCTGCAGGCGCCGCTGCAGATGACCTTGGAGCGCGCCCTCGAGTACATCGGTCCCGATGAAATGCTCGAGGTCACCCCCGAGTCGATCCGGCTGCGCAAAATGCCGGCTAAAAAGCCTGCACGCCGCTGACCGCTGCTGATGCCGTCCGAGGAGCAGGCGTTGCAGGCTGATCCTCGGTTGGCCCAGGCGATTGATCTGTTCAACGCCGGCGAGTGGTACGCCTGTCATGACGGATTCGAGGAGCTGTGGCACGAAACCCAGGGACCCATGCGCCCTGTCTTGCAGGGAATCCTGCAGATTGCTGTTGCCCAGCTCCATCGCCAACGGGACAACAACCGTGGGGCGACGATCCTGATGGGCGAGGGCCTGGGACGGCTACGGGGTTGCGAGGACGCCGCCCTGGGGCTCGATCTCGCCGATTTGCGTTCCTGCGCTGCTCGGCACCTTGCGGCCCTGCAGGGGAGCTCTGCTGTTGACGGGGACCGGTTGCCGCCCTTGCAGTTGCGGTGGCTCTGACACGGTGCGGATGATGGCAAAGGCCGACAGGGCAATCTGTAGATTGCTGCATTGCACGCTCTGTGGCTGGTGACGCAGGACTTGATTCCATGGCGTTGCTGTCGTCCGCGCAACCGCCTGGCCAGTTTGATGCTGGCGATCGCGATCCCAGCGATCGTCGCCCCGGTGCAGCAGGCGATGGCGCAGACCCAGGGGCTGCCCCCCTCGCCCCAAGCCACGGGAGTGGCTCCAGCGGCTGCTTTGGCCACAACGGGTCTGGTCTCGATTGAATCGGACCAGCAACAGGCCGACAACGCCACCGGTGTGATCACCGCCAGCGGCAATGTGCGCATTGTCTATCCCGATCGACGGGTGGTCGCAACAGCCCGGCAAGCCCAGTACTTCTCACGGGAGGCTCGGATCGTGCTCAGCGGCGATGTCGATGTGATTCAGGCCGATGGCAGTTCCATGCGGGCTGAACGGGTCATCGTCTTGCTCAACAGCCAGCGGGTCCTGGCCCAGCCCCGTCAAGGACAGCAGGTGGTCAGCACCCTGCGGCTGGATGGGGTGACGACCGGGCCCGATCAACGATGAGTCTGGTTGTTGAGCAGGTGTGCCTCAGCATCGACGGGCGCCCGCTGGTCAAAAGCATTGATCTCACTCTCCACCGTTCCGAGGTGGTCGGTTTGCTGGGGCCCAATGGGGCCGGCAAGACGACCACGTTCCATCTGATCACCGGTTTGCTGCATCCGAACAGCGGCAGCATCCGGGTTGACGGCAACCCTGTCGAAGCGTGCTCCATGCCCGAGCGGGCGCGGCTGGGGATCGGCTATCTGCCCCAGGAGCCCAGTGTGTTTCGTCAGCTGACCGTGGCTGACAACCTGCGTCTGACTCTCCAGGTCAGCCGGACGCCAAAGGCGCAGCAGCGGCAGCGTCTGGAGCAGTTGGTCGATGAGTTTCGCCTCGAACCGTTTCTGCAACGGCGTGGCTACCAGTTGTCAGGCGGTGAACGGCGCCGTTGCGAGGTGGCCCGGGCCCTGGCCGTCGGCATCGAGGGCCCCCGTTATCTGTTGCTGGACGAACCGTTTGCGGGCGTCGACCCGATGGCCGTGGCCGATCTTCAGGACCTGGTCGCCAGCCTCAGGGATCGCGGTATGGGTGTGCTCATCACCGACCACAACGTGCGCGAGACCCTAGCGATCACCGATCGGGCCTACATCTTGACCGACGGGCGCATCCTCGCTTCGGGCACCGCTGCAGCCATGGGCTCCGATCCCATGGTCCGGCGCCACTACCTGGGGGAGGGCTTCCAGCTGTGATCAACAGGGCTTGGGTCTGGTCAAGGCGGCAATGGACACGGCTCCCGTTGCTGGACCGTTGGCTGCTGGGCGAATTGCTGGGCCCCCTGCTGTTCGGCATCGCAGCCTTCACGGCGGTGTCGCTGTCGGTTGGCGTCGTGTTCGAACTGGTTCGCCGCGTCGCCGAATCGGGACTGCCGTTGTGGGCCGCCGCCCAGGTGTTGCTGCTGAACCTGCCAGCCTTTCTGGTGTTGGCATTCCCGATGGCCACCCTCATGGCCACCCTGCTGGCCTACAGCCGCCTGTCCGGCAACAGCGAGCTCACGGCCTTGCGCAGCGTCGGGGTCAGCACCCGGCGCATGGTCTTACCGGCCCTGGTTCTGGCACTGGTGATGAGTCTGCTCACCTTTGTGTTCAACGACGCGATTGTTCCTCGGGCCAACCTGGCCGCTGCCAATACCCTGAACCGGGCCCTGGGTCAGGCGATTGCCACAGAAACAGCCGACAACACCCTGTATTCGCGTTTTGGCCCCCTGACGGCACCCGATGGCCAGGTGGGCCATGGTCTGTCCCAGCTCTTTTATGCCCGTCGTTTTGAAAAGGGTGAAATGAAGGACGTGACCGTGATCGACTTTTCCAGGGTCGGCCAACGGCAGATGTTGTCGGCGCAGACCGGCACCTGGAATCCCGCCGCAGGCATGTGGGAGTTTCGCCAGGGTCGTTTGATCAGTGTCGACGAAACCGGCGGGCAGACCACCTCTGCCGAGTTTGATCGCTACCTCTATCCCCTGGGCCAGGGCCCGATCGAGGTGGCCCAGCTGCCGACGGACGCCAATCAGATGACCGTGGCCCAGGCGCGCCGAGCCGAACGCCTGCTGGCTGAAGCCAACAACCTCAAAGAGGCCAGGCGGCTGCGGGTACGCATTCAGGAAAAATTCGCCTTCCCGGCCATTTGTCTGGTGTTTGGACTCGTTGGCAGCGCCCTTGGCGTGAGGCCCAATTCGCGCACCAGCCGCAGTCAGGGCTTCGTCATCAGCGTCCTGCTGATCTTTGGCTATTACCTGATGTCCTTTATCTTCAGTTCGCTGGGGGTCAAGGGAACCCTCTGGCCTGTGGTGTCCGCTTGGACGCCGGTGGTGATCGGTCTGGC
>JBJOHB010000086.1:0-3526 GCA_046047915.1 Cyanobacteriota bacterium | reverse complement strand
CGCAGGCCGTTCTCGAGCAGGGCGCGGTGCACCTCGGTGAGGCCCAGCTCCCAGGGGCTGCCGGCGTGCTTGATCGAGCTGAGCGGCGAGGCGCCGGTGCCGCCGTCGTGACCGGAGATCTGGATCACGTCGGCGTTGGCCTTGGCCACCCCGGCGGCGATGGTGCCAATGCCGATCTCGGCCACCAGCTTGACGCTGACCCGGGCGGCGGGGTGCACCTGGTGCAGGTCGTGGATCAGCTGGGCCAGATCCTCGATCGAATAGATGTCGTGGTGCGGCGGCGGTGAGATCAGGCCGACGCCGGGCTTGCTGTTGCGCAGCCAAGCGATGTAGGGGTCGACCTTGGGACCGGGCAGCTGGCCGCCCTCGCCGGGCTTGGCCCCCTGGGCCACCTTGATCTCGAGCTGTCTGCCGCTGCGCAGGTATTCGGGAGTGACGCCAAAGCGACCCGAGGCAATCTGCTTGATCGCCGAGCAAGCGGTGTCGCCGTTGCGCAGGCCCTTGATGCTGGGCAGGGTGGCCGATCGGCCCTCGCCATCGACGTCCTGGAGCACGTTAAAGCGAGCCGGATCCTCGCCGCCCTCGCCGCTGTTGCTCTTGCCGCCGATGCGGTTCATGGCCACCGCCAGCACCTCATGGGCCTCGCGCGACAGGGCCCCCAGGCTCATGCCTCCGGTGCAGAAGCGGCTGCAGATGCTTTCGACGCTCTCGACCTGATCGAGGGGCAGGGGCGCCGGCGCCGGCTTGAGCTCAAGCAGATCGCGCAGGGCCGTGACCGGCCGGTTCTCGAGCAGGGTCTTGTAGGTCGAGAAGTGGTCGTAGCCCGGACCTGCCGCAACGGCGGCATGCAGGGCCTTGGCCATCTCGGGGCTGTTGAGGTGGTATTCGCCGCCGGTGCGGTATTGCACAAAGCCCATGAACTCCAGCTTGCTGCGGTTGAGTTCCGGGAACGCCTTGGCGTGGATCGCCAGGGTCTCGCTGGCCAGGTCGGTGAGGCTGAGGCCCGCTACCCGGCTGGTGGTGCCCTTGAACGCCAGCGCAATCAGGTCGGCACCGATGCCGATCGCTTCAAAGATCTGGGCGCCGTGATAGCTGGCCAGCAGCGAGATGCCGATCTTGGAGAGGATCTTGCGCAGGCCGTCTTCGAGGGCCTGGCGCACGTTGGCCTGGGCCTTCTCCACCGAGAGGGCCGGCAGCTTGCCGGTCTCGATCAACTTCTGGGTGCGGGGGTGCGCGAGCCAGTGGCGGGTGGTCTCCCACGCCAGCCAGGGGCAGACCGCACTGGCGCCATAGCCGATCAGGCAGGCCAGGTGATGGGTGCTCCAGCACTGGGCGGTTTCGACCACGATCGAGGCCTCGAGCCGCAGACCCGAGCGCAGCAGATGGTGGTGCACGGCCCCCACGGCCAGCAGCGGCGGCAGGGCGGTGGTGGTGGCGTTGATGCCACCGGCCTGGCCGTTCAGGCCCTGGCGATCGCTCAGCACCAGGATGCGTGCCCCGGCGCACACAGCCGCCTCGGCCTCGCGGCAGAGCCGCTGCACCGAGACCTCCAGGGATGACGGACCATCGACGACGGGCATCAGCGTCGACAGGGTGCTCAGGGCCAACCCATGGCCGCAAAGGCCTGCCAACTCGGCCTCGTTGAGCACGGGCGAATCGAGGTGAAGCACCGCCGCGGCCGCGGCCTGGGGCTGCAGGGCCGAGCGGCGCTGGCCCAGGTGCATCTCCAGGCTCATGACCAGCTTTTCGCGCAGCGGGTCGATCGGCGGGTTGGTGACCTGGGCGAAACGCTGCTTGAAGTAGTCGTACAGCAGGTGCGGCTTGTTTGACAGCACCGCCAGAGGGATGTCATCCCCCATGCAGTACGTCGGCTCCTTGCCACCGCCGGCCATGTCCTCGATCACCAGCTCCAGGTCCTCGGCGCCGAAGCCCGAGGCGCTCTGCAGCTGCAACAGCTCCAGGTCACCCACACGGCGCTGCTGCTCCCAGGGCTGAGGGCTCTGATTGCGGCGGTGCTGGGCCAGCCAGTCGCCATAGGGATGGCGCGCCGCGGCCTCGGCCTTGACCTCCCAGTTGCGCAGCAGACGGCCCCGATCCAGATCAACGGCCAGCATCTGTCCGGGACCCAGACGACCCTTTTCGAGGATGCGGCTCTCCTCCAGCTCGACCACACCGGTCTCGGAGCCCATCACCACGTAGCCGTCACTGGTGATGCAGTAGCGAGCCGGACGCAGTCCGTTGCGGTCGAGGGTGGCGCCGACGGTGTGGCCATCGGCAAACACCAGCAGGGCCGGGCCATCCCAGGGTTCCTGCAGACAGGCGTTGTACTCGTACATCGCCCGGATCTCAGGCTTGTCGTCGAGTTCGGGTTGATCCCGGAAGGCCTCGGGCACCAGGGTCAGCAGGCTGTCGGTGATCGGCCGGCCGCTGCGCACCAGCAGCTCAAGCGTGGCGTCAAGGTTGGCCGAATCGCTGAAAGCCGCGTTGACCAGGGGACGCAGATCGCCAGCCGCATCGCCCCACACCGCTTCGAGGTTGGCCTCGGCGGCACTGGCCCAGTTGATGTTGCCCAGCAGAGTATTGATCTCGCCGTTGTGACCCAGCAGCCGCATCGGTTGGGCCAGGGGCCAACGGGGCAGGGTGTTGGTGCTGAAGCGGCGGTGATAGACGGCAAAGCTGACCGCAAACCGCTCATCGCACAGGTCGCTGTAAAAGCGCGGCAGCACGGCCGAGCGCACCATGCCCTTGTAAACGACTGTGCGGCAGCTAATCGAGGCGAAGTAGAGATCGCCGGTGGCCGCGCCCCAGGCGGCCCGGGTGCGGTCCACGGCCCGCCGGCGCAGGCGGAACAGCAACGCCTCGAGGGCATCGCCATCCAGATCAGAGGCAGCGCCAACGAGCCAATGGGCGATGTGGGGGGCCGTCTCGCGAGCCATGGGGCCCAGCACCGAGGCATCCACCGGCACATCACGCCAGCCCAGGCTGGTCAAGCCAAGGTTCTGGGCCTCCTGCTCACAGAACCGGCGGGCCTCGTCACGCCGTGCCCCATCGGTGGGCAGAAACACCGTGGCCAGACCGCGCAGCTGGCCGCTGGAGGCCTGGGCAGCCGGCCAGACCGCTTCGTAAAACGACCAGGGGATGGCGCACAGCACACCGGCGCCGTCACCCGAGTCACTGTCGCCGCCGCAGCCGCCGCGATGCTCCATGCAATCCAGGCCGCGCAGGGCCTGCTGCAGCACCCAGTGGCTCGGCTGACCGCCGAGATGGGCCAGGAAGCCCACGCCACACGCGTCCTTCTCACCCGCCACGGCTGCCGGCGGCGCACTGTCGCAATGGGGCCAGGCGGGATGGGAGGAAGCAGGCATAAGCCGGGGTCTCAACACCAGTGATCAGGGTCATCCCCAGCTGCCGCCCGCGGGCAGCACCAGTGGCGATGGCAGAACCTTGGATCCTAAGGATCCACAGAGCGGGGCTAGCTTTCCAGTCCGAAGGCAACGCTCACCATGGCCACGGCAGCCTGGCTGCT
>JBJOHB010000085.1:0-5643 GCA_046047915.1 Cyanobacteriota bacterium | reverse complement strand
CTTGGGACATGGCAGAGCAGGGGCAAACACGCATCTGGATCGTCGATGACGATCCCGAGCTGGGCACCATGCTGCAGACCTATCTGAAGCAGCAGGGGTATGCCGTGCGCTGGTTCGCCGATGGCGGCCAGCTGCGGGCGCGACTCGGCATCGAGCGCCCCGAGCTGTTGGTGCTCGATCTGATGCTGCCGGGCGATGACGGCCTGACCCTGTTGCGCCGTCTGCGCGACGCAGGGGATGACCTGCCGGTCGTCATGCTCACCGCTCGCGCCGATGGCGTCGACCGCATTATCGGCCTCGAGCAGGGGGCCGATGATTACCTGGGCAAACCGTTTCTGCCGCGGGAGCTGAGCGCCCGCATCGCCGCGGTGCTGCGCCGACGTGCGGCCGTTCCCGCCTCTGCCCCCAGGCCTGAGGCCGCGCCGCTGCAGTTCGGCGAGCTGCAGTTCGATCGGGCCACCCGGCAGCTGTGGCGCGGAGGGCAGCAGCTGCCGCTCACCAGTGGTGAATTTGCCCTGCTGGCGGCCTTTGCCGATCACCCCCATCGGCCCCTGTCCCGCGAGCGCCTGATTGAGCTCGCCCGCGGACCCGGCAGCGCCACCGACAGCCGCAGCATGGATGTGCAGATCTCGCGGCTGCGTCGGCTGATCGAGCCCGATCCCAGCCGACCGCGCTACCTGCAGACGGTGTGGGGCTACGGCTATGTGTTTGTGCCCGACGGACAGCCGCGCCATGGCCGTGCCACAACGGCTTGAGCGCTTACTGGGATACGGGGCGGTGGGGCTGGGCCTCACCGCCCTGCTGCTGGCCCTGCTGCAGACCTTGCTGGCCCAGCAGCTTGTGCGCAACCGATTGCTGCAACGCGCCGGCGACGCGGCCCAGACCGCGCGCCTGGCGTCGCTGGCGCTCGAGAGCCTGCCGCCGGCAGCGCTGGCCCAGCTGGGCGGGCTGCAGTTGATGCTCAAGCCACCGCCAGCGGCTGCACCGTTGCCCGAGCAGCCCGCGCTGCAACAACTGCTGTGCCAGCAGCTGAGGCCCTGCCCAGCGCTGCGGCCGGCCACGGTTCCGCAGCGTGGGGTCTGGCTCGAACTGGCCTCGCCGCTCGAACCGGTCTGGTTGTTGGTGCCGCTGCCGCGCCCTGCAGCCTGGCCGCCCGAACCGGCGCTGCTGCTGGTGGCTGTTGCCGCTGCTGGCGTCAGCACCACCCTGCTGTATTTGACGCTCGAAGTCGAGCAGCCGTTGCGGCGCCTGCAGCAGCGCCTCGATGGACTCGATCGGGAGCCTGCGGGCGAGGCATCTTGGCCAGTGCCCCAGCCGCCGCGGGGAACGGGCGCCGTGCGGGCCTTGGCCGATCACCTGGCGGCTGCCCAGCAGCGCCTGCGGCAGGCAGGCCGCGAGCGCACGGTGATGCTGGCGGGCCTGGCCCATGATCTGCGGGCACCGCTGACCCGCCTGCGGTTGCGGCTTTGCCTCCAGCCCGGGCAGTCCGAGGATCGTGCCGCTGCCGATCTCGATGCCCTTGAGCGCCTGATCGATCAGTTTTTGGCCTTTGCCGCCTCCGACCGCAGCGAGCCGGCGGTGCTGGTGCCGCTCCAGCAGCTGCTGGCCGAGGTGGCGGCGGCCTACCCCCCTGATCTGATGGTGGACCTGACGCCGCTGCAGCGCTGGGTGCCGCCCACCACCTGGGCGCGGGCGGTGGCCAACCTGCTCGACAACGCCCTCAGCCATGGTCAGCCGCCGTTGCTGTTGCGCCTGCTGCCCTGGGGCCGCGGCGATCAGGGCTTTGCCATCGAGGTCTGGGATGGGGGGGCAGGCATTGCCGAGGCCGATTGGCAGGCGGCGCTGCAGCCGTTTCAGCGGCTCGACCCGGCCCGTCGGCAGGGCGGCCACAGCGGTCTGGGGCTGCCCATCGCCGAGCGGGCGGCCCGCGCCTGCGGCGGCGAGCTGGTGCTGCTGCCGCCGTCACCCGCCCTGCAAGCCCGAGGCCTGAACTCGGGTGTCGGCCTGCGGGCAGACACATCCGGTCATAACTGCACGGCTGCGCAGTTGCACTCCAGTCAGAGTCAGCCGCAAGGCTGATGGTGTTGTTTCCCCGCTGCCTGCAGCCCGATCACGCCATGGCTTTTCGACACAAGCTGGTGCCGGCCCTGCTCGGTTTGGGTGTCGCCATGACTGGTGCACCGCTGTCCGCCCTAGCCCAGCAGGGGCCTGGCTCTGCCTCACGCCTGACGCCCCAGCAACAGGAGCAGCTCTTTCCTGAGCAGAAGCAGCTGTGGCTCAAGCACGGCCAGGCCCGCATTGCCGCCATGCAGGCGGGGCAGCGCTGTGTGCAGGCGGCCCGCAACGCCCAGGCCTTCACGAGCTGCCTCAAACAGGAGCGCCAGAGCAACATGGAGCTCAGGCGCACCCACATGGCCGACATGCGTGCCCTGCTGGCCCGCTACGGCATTCAGATGCCCGAGAAGCGCGACCGCCGCTGGGGCCCGGATGGTGCTGGTGGCGGTTGGAAGAAGGGCGGTGGTGGTGCCGGCGGACCTGAGGTCTGACTTGGCTGCTGAGCACGCCCTGCCGTGCAACAGCTGCTCTGGATCAGATGAATCCCTGGCCCGCTATGGACCAGGGATTCGGTCTGTGCCCTGACCGGCCTGGGGATCAGGCCTCGTCGAGGGCGGCCACGCCGGGCAGCACCTTGCCTTCGAGCAGCTCGAGGCTGGCGCCGCCGCCGGTCGAGATGTGGGACATCCGCTCGGCCAGGCCGGCCTTTTCGACGGCGGCCACCGAGTCGCCGCCGCCAATGATCGTGCAGCAGCCCTTGCCGCTCAGGTCGGCCAGGGTGGTGGCGATGGCGTTGGTGCCGGCGGCAAACGCGTCGAACTCGAACACGCCCATGGGGCCATTCCAGATCACGGTCTGGCAGTCGGCCAGGGCGTCCTGGAACACCTTGACCGAGTCGGGGCCGATATCCAGGCCCATCCAGCCGTCGGGGATGGCGTCGACCTTGGCGACCTGGCTGTTGGCATCCGGGGCAAAGTTGTCGGCCAACACCACATCGGTGGGCAGCAGGAACTGCACGCCCTTGGCCTTGGCCTTGGCTTCGAGCTCCTTGGCCAGCTCCAGCTTGTCTTCTTCCACCAGGCTCTTGCCGACAGCCAGGCCGCGGGCTTTGTAGAAGGTGAAGATCATGCCGCCGCCGACCAGGATCTTGTCGCACTTGTCGAGCAGGGCCTCGAGCACGCCGATCTTGGAGCTCACCTTGGAGCCGCCCACGATCGCGGCCAGGGGGCGCTTGGGCTCGTCGATGGCGCCCTGCAGGTATTGCAGCTCCTTCTCCATCAGGTAGCCGGCGACGCTGGGGCGCAGGTGCTTGGTCACACCCTCGGTCGAGGCATGGGCGCGGTGCGCGGCGCCAAAGGCGTCGTTCACGTAGACATCGGCCAGCTTGGCCAGCTCGGCGGCGAAACCGGGCTCGTTCTTTTCTTCTTCAGCGAAGAAACGCACGTTCTCGAGCAGCACCACGTCGCCTTCGGCCATGGCAGCCACCTTGGCCTCGGCATCGGGCCCGATGCAGCTGTCGGTCTTGGTCACGGTCTTGCCCAGCAGCTCGCCCAGGCGGGCGGCCACGGGGGTGAGACGCATCGCGTCGTTGACCTGGCCCTTGGGGCGGCCGAAGTGGGCCGAGAGGATCACCTTGGCGCCTTTGCTGATCAGGTCGTTGATCGTGGGCAGGGCAGCGCGGATGCGGGTGTCATCGGTGATGGCACCAGCGTCGTTGAGCGGTACGTTGAAGTCGACCCGAACCAGCACGCGCTTGCCGCGCAGGTCAGTGGCGCTGAGGCTGGCCAGGGAGCGCTTCGCCATGGTGATAGAGATACTTCGAGCGGGGGGAGGTTAGCTCCCCGCCTGCGGTTATCCCCCTGCGCCCGCCCCTGGCGGCACGGCAGGAGGCGCTCCAGACTGAGAGACGAACCCTGCGCGCGCTCACCGGCACCCGATGTTCGACACCGTTCTGTTCCCCCTTGATCAGAGCCGCCAGGCGATGGAGACGGCGGCGGTGGCCTTGCAGTTGGCCCAGCAGCACAACAGCCGAATGGTGCTGTTGTCGGTGGTCGAACCCGGTGATGACGCAGCCGCGGTGGCCCAGCTGCTCGAGCAGGCCCGGGCCAGCTTTGCCCAGGCCGGCGTCGATTGCCAGGTGATCGAGCGCGAGGGCAATCCCGCCTTTGTGATCGGCGACGTGGCCGACGAGATCAACGCCGATGTGATTGTCATGGGCACCCGCGGCATCACCCTCGAGAGCGACCAGCAGAGCACCGCTGCCCGGGTGATCCAGTTGGCGCCCTGCCCGGTGCTGGTGGTGCCCTGATGGGCAGTCCGCAGATCCAGTGGTACCCCGGGCACATCGCCAAGGCCGAGAAGGCCTTGCATGCGGCCCTGGCCAAGGTGGATCTGGTGATCGAGGTGCGCGATGCGCGCATCCCCCTGGCGACGGGGCATCCGCGGCTGCAGCGCTGGATCAGCGGCAAGCAGCACCTGCTGGTGCTCAACCGCCGCGACATGGTGTCGGCCTCGGCCCAGCTGGCCTGGGACCAGTGGTTTCGCGGCAGCGACCAGCCCATCTGGTGGTGCGATGCCAAGGCCGGTACTGGCGTCAAACAGTTACAGCAGGCGGCCATCCGCAGCGGCCAGGCGCTCAATGCCCGGCGGGCGGCTCGCGGCATGAAGCCCAGGCCGGTGCGGGCGCTGATGCTGGGCTTCCCCAACGTGGGCAAATCAGCGTTGATCAACCGCCTGGTGCGTCAGAAGGTGGTCGACAGCGCCCGCCGCGCCGGGGTCACCCGTAGCCTGCGCTGGGTGCGCCTGGGCCAGGAACTCGACCTGCTCGACGCCCCTGGGGTGCTGCCGCCCCGGCTGGATGACCAGCAGGCGGCCCTGCGCCTGGCTCTGTGTGACGACATCGGCCAGGCCGCCTACGACAGCGAGGCGGTGGCGGTGGCCTTTGTGCAGCTGCTGGCCCAGTTGACCGCGGTGCCAGCGGCAGGGGTGGGTGCCGATCTGCTGCAGCAGCGCTATGGCATTGCCCTGGGACCGTTGCCTGACGGCGGTCCCGATGCCGAAACCTGGCTGCTTGACGCCGCCAACCGCCACACCAGCGGCGACACCACCCGCATGGCCACCAAGCTGCTGGACGACTACCGCTGCGCCCGTCTGGGGGCCATCGCCCTGGAGTTGCCCCAGCCGGCCGGGACGGTGTTGGCAGAAACTTTGTCTTCTGAAATTGACCATGGTCATGACCATGGTCAATTTCAGAAGAGCGCTGCGCAGCCAGGCCTTGGTCCATGAGAGCGCCCGATCCCCATCCGTCATTGCTGGTCCGTCATTGGTCGTCTGTGGCGGTTCCTATTTGTGGCGGTTCCTCTCCGATGGCTGGTGAATGCCGATGGCTGGTCATGACCGGGTCTGGACTGGGGCGGTGATGGCCCTGGCAGAGCACGAATCGCGGTTCGGTCAAGGCGAGGGTGAACTGGTCACGCTCACCTACCCCAAGCCCTTGCCGATGCGCCTGGATCGCTGGCTGGTGAGCCAGCGGCCCGAGCAGAGCCGCGCCCGCATTCAGAAGTTCATCGATGCCGGCTACGTGCGGGT
>JBJOHB010000084.1:0-5978 GCA_046047915.1 Cyanobacteriota bacterium | reverse complement strand
CGTAGTGCACCACCGTCTCCGGTGAGCTGACCGTGCTCTCGAGAAAGGTCTGCAGACCATCACGGCTGACGTTGTCGACGCAGGGCAGGCCCAGCACGTACAGCTGCTCGAGCGGCAGGGTGGCTTCGACGGCGCGCAGGGCCTGGATCTGGCAGCCCACGCCAATGGCCAGCAGCCGCTTGATGCCGCTGCCCGGCAGCTGCTCGAGCACCTCGAGGTTGGGCGACAGGGTCGGCTTGTTGACCCGGGCGGCCAGCACCTGCTCGGGCGTGCGGGCCAGCACCGGCACCGGCGTAAAGCGGTCGTGCTCGCTCTGCTGCACGCACAGCACCGCATCGACCAGGCCGCTCTCGAGGGCCCTCACCCCCAGCCGGCTGACGATGCCGGTCCACTGGGCTCCTTCGAGGGGCTGCTTGAGCCGGGCGGTGAGCATGCGCTGCTGCACCCCGAAGTAGAGCTCGTCCTCGTTGTTGAGGTCGCGGCTGCGGCCGTGCACCCGCGCCTCCATGGCGTCGAACTGCTGGTTCAAAAAGGCGCAGGCCTGGCGCACGTAGGCCACCCAGCGGCTGTCGCACAGGCCGCACTGGCTGCACAGATCCTTGGCGGGGTAGGTGCTGCCCTTGGTCAGGGGGCGGGCCCGCTCGTGGGGCAGCACAGAGGTGTCCGAGCCTGACAAACCAGCTGCCGCCCCAATCGAAGGCACCAAGTTATCGGTCCACACCCGGGTGCTGGGCCAGAGTGGCCCCAGCCTGCACTCTGGCCCGCCGATGGCGCCGCGCCCAGCCCCTGCCTCCGTGCGTCGCCGCCGCGCCGTTGTTCGTCTGGCGGTGGCCGGTCTTGGGGTGGCTCTGGGCCTCACCACCTTTGCTGTGGTGTGGCCACGGTCGGATCGCAGCCAGGAGCCCGAGGCCGTGGGGCGGATCGCCGACCTGGCCCAGCCGCCGACCCGGCCGGTCACCGTGCTGGTGATCGGCAGCGATGCCGATCGCCCGGGGGATCGCAGCAACGGGGCGGCGCCGCTGGGGCCCGCCAACAGCGATGCCCTGTTGCTGCTGCGGGTGCAACCCCAGGGCCCCCTGCAGGTGCTCGAACTGCCGATCGAGGCGGCGGTGCAGCTGCCGGGTCAGCAGCGCCCCCAGGCCCTCGGCAGCCTGTACCGCCAGGGCGGCGTGGCCCTGGTGGCCGATGCGGTGCGCGAGCTCGCCGGTTTGCCGAGCGGTCAACCCGACCGCTATGCGGTGATCCCGCGCGGGGCCCTGCGGCAGCTGATCGCTGCTTTGGGGGCGATCGATCTGAGCCCGCCCCGGGCGATGCGTTACACCGATCGGCGTCAGAACCTGCGCATTGATCTGCAGGCCGGGCTGCAACGGCTCGACGGCCAGCAGGTCGAGCACCTGGTCCGCTATCGCGATCCGCTCGCCGGCGAACAGGGGCGCCGTCAGCAGCAGGAGTTGCTGCTGCGAGCCCTGCTGCGGGAGCTGGCCCAGCCTGGCCGGGTGACCCTGGTGGCCCCCCTGGCCCGGCAGATGCTGGCCGCAACCCAGACCGATCTGAGCGAGGCCGAGTTGCTGAGCCTGCTGGCCGCAGGCCTCAGCCAGGGTGATGCCGTCGAGGTCACGGCCCTGCCGCTCGAACCGGCCCAGCCCCAGCACAAGGGTCTGCGGCAGCTGGCCCCCTGAGGCTCACAGCAGCTGGGCCTGCAGCTGCTGCGTCCGGCGGGCTGCGGCCAGGGCCACGGCGTCCGCTTGGGCCTCGGGTCCCCCCAGGCAGCCCAGCCAGGGCAGCTGATCGGCCAGGCGGGCCTGCTGATCCCAGGATCCCTGCCATTGCACCAGTCCCAGCAGGGGCACCTGCCATTGCTGCAGCAGGGCGGTGGTGGCAGCGGCCACGCCGCTGTCCAGTTGGTCCGCGCTGATCAGCAGCAGGCTGGGCTGCCGCCAGGCGCCGAGCAGTTCGGCCCAATGGCAGCCATCGGCTGTGGTTTGGCCTGGATCCTGGGGCACCGGCACCAGCGTGCCGGCCGCCAGCGCCGCCAGGGCGCCATGGGCCTGGGGGGCGGGGGTGGCCGGCAGGGCGCTGGCCAGCTGGCGCTGCAGCGTCTGCGCCAGCGGCGGCGCCGCCGCCGCCTGCAGGGCTCCGATCTGGTGCGGCGTGCCGCAGCTCAGCAGCACCAGGGCAGGAACGGGACCGGTGGTCTGCAGCATGGCGGTTGTGTTCACCGGGACGGCACGCTTCTACGATCGGTCATGAGCTCTTTGGGCCGAGCCTGCATGACCCAATTCATGACCGCTGACCGGCCCACGCCACAGGCGCAGCAACAGCTGCAGGCCAACCACGACCCCCGCCGGTTGCGGTTGTTCAGCGGTACATCCAATCCGGATCTGGCCCGCGAGATCGCGGCCTATCTCGGCGTTCCCGACGGCCCCCGGGTGATCAAGCGCTTCGCCGATGGCGAGCTCTACATCCAGATTCAGGAATCGATCCGCGGCTGCGATGTCTTCCTGATCCAGCCCACCTGCGCGCCGGTGAACGATCACCTGATGGAGCTGTTGATCATGGTGGACGCCTGCCGGCGCGCCTCGGCTCGGCAGATCACCGCGGTTGTTCCTTATTACGGTTACGCCCGCGCCGACCGCAAGACCGCCGGCCGCGAATCGATCACTGCCAAGCTGGTGGCCAACCTGCTGACCAAGTCAGGGGTGGACCGGGTGTTGGCGATGGACCTGCATTCCAACCAGATCCAGGGTTACTTCGACATCCCCTGCGATCACATCTATGGCTCGCCGGTGTTGGTCGATTACCTGTGCACCCGCGATCTGGGTGAAGTGGTCGTCGTTTCACCCGATGTCGGCGGTGTGGCGCGTGCCCGCAGCTTCGCCAAGCAGATGCACGATGCCCCCCTGGCGATCATCGACAAGCGCCGCAGCGGTCACAACGTCGCCGAAAGCCTGACCGTCATCGGTGATGTGGCCGGCAAGACCGCGGTGCTGATCGACGACATGATTGACACCGGCGGCACCATCTGCGCCGGCGCCCGTCTGCTGCGGGAGCGGGGTGCCAAACGGGTGCTCGCCTGTGCCACCCATGCGGTCTTCTCACCACCGGCGATCGAGCGGATGTCGACACCCGGTCTGTTCGAGGAGGTGATCGTCACCAACAGCATTCCCCTGGCAGACGACCGTCGCTTCCCCCAGCTGCAGGTGTTGTCGGTGGCCAACATGCTCGGCGAGGCGATCTGGCGCATTCATGACGAGAGCTCGGTCAGCTCGATGTTTCGCTGAGCGTGTTCGCCCGCTCTCTGGCTGCCTGGCTGCTGTTGGTTGGACTGTCGCCCCTGGGTGGGGCCCAGGCCCAGCTCCCGCCCCAGGCCGTGATGCCGCCCCCACCACTGCCAACCCGGCGGGTTGGCGTCTGGCTGACCAACAGCCCCAGCCCCCTGTATTACGACGCTGGCCGCATTGAGCGTGCCGTGGCCGAGTTGGCCGCGGCCGGCTTCAACACCTTGTATCCCAACGTCTGGAGCCGAGGCACCACCTTTCACCGCTCCAAGTACGCGCCGATGGAGCCTGCCCTGGCCCAGTCCAATCCCGGACTGGATCCGATCTGCCGGATGGCCGATGCCGCCCATCGCCGTGGGTTGCAGGTGATCCCGTGGTTCGAATACGGGTTGATGGAACCGGCCGATGCCCAGGTGGTGCGCGACAACCCCGCGTGGGTGCTGCAGCAGCGCGACGGCAGCACCACGATGGTGTTGCACGGCAAGCCGATGGCCTGGTTGAACCCCGCCCACCCCGGGGTGCGGCAGCGGTTCATCGGCCTGGTGCGCGAGATCGTGGGGCGTTGTGGTCTCGACGGCATTCAGCTGGATGACCATTTCGCCTGGCCCGTGCAATTTGGCTACGACCCCTACACGCGCGAGCTGTACCGCGCGCAGACGGGTCGTGAGCCCCCCGATGACATCGCCGACCGGCCGTGGATGCGCTGGCGGCGGCAGCAGTTGACAGGGTTGCTGCGCGAGCTGCGGCGCGCCCTGCCGCGGCCCACGGTGATCAGCCTGTCGCCGGGTCCTTTTCGCTCGGCCTACAACCTCTGGTTGCAGGACTGGGAGCTGTGGGCCCTCGGTGAGCTGATCGACGATCTGGTGATCCAGAACTACGCCTATTCGTTGGCTGGTTTTGCCAAGGACCTCAACCAGCCGGCCCTGGTCAAGGCGCAGGGCTGGGGCCTGCCGGTCGAGATCGGCATCCTGGCGGGCTTTGGTGGACGAACCCCGGCCATGGACGTGCTGAGCGACAAGGTGCGGCTCAGTTTTGCCCGCGGTCACGGCGTCATTTATTTCTACTGGGAAGGTCTGTGGGGCCTGCACGCCGGACCTGAGGGCGGCCCGGCGCGTCAGGCGGCCTTCGGCCGGCTGCACCGCTAGTCAGCCAGGCACTGCTGCACCACCTCGCGGGTGTTGGTCGACAGGGTGGCTGCCGCCAGCCGCTCGAGCGCGCCGTGCATCTGGGCCGAGCGTTCGGGGCCGTAGCTGCGCCAGCGGCTCAACACCTTGGCCAGCCGCGAGGCGGTGATCGGGTTGCGCTGATCCAGGGCTGCGATCTGCTCGGCCATGAACCGATAGCCGCTGCCATCGCTCGCATGGAACACCGGCGCATTGGCGGCCAGTCCCCCCAGCACTGCCCGCACCGAATTGGGGGCATTGGGGTCGTAACGGGGATGCTCGAGCAGCTGGTTCACCCGGGCCAGCCCATCGCCGAATGGGGCTGACGCCTGCAGGCCAAACCAGGAATCGAGGATCACCGGTTTGTGCTGCCAGCGTTCGTAGAACGCGTCCATCGCCTGCTGGCGGGCGGGCAGATCGTGGGGGTGCAGGGCCGCCAGTCCCAGCCGCGCCAGGGTCATGGAGGCGCCATCGACCGCAGCTTGGGCCTGGGCGATGACGGCCGGGTCGCCGGCGGCGGCGCGCCAGCTCCAGATCAGGCCGGTCAGGCGGCGGTCGCCCTGCCCCTGGGGCCAGGCGTCAAGCCACTGGCCGCGGCAGTCGTCCAGGTGGTGCAGCAGCGGCTGCGCCAGGGCCGCGCCCAGTCGGGCGCGCAGGGCCTGGCCGGCGGCGAACAGCGCCGGCGGGTCGGGATGCAGGCCCAGATCGCTGGCCCCATCCTCCAGTTCGCCCGCGCCGGGCAGGGCCAGCAGCGCGGCACGGCTGGCCTGGGACAGGGACGGATCGGCCAGGATCCGCCCAAAGGCATCAACCAGCTCCTCCTCCAGCTGGTTGTCGGGGTGGCCTTGGCTGCGGGCCAGCAGAGCCCTGCGCAGCAGCAACTGACCGGCATCCCAACGGGCCACGGGGTCGCTGTCATGGGCCAGCAGATGCACCAGCTCGGAGGCTGGGCGGCCCATCTCGAGCTTGACCGGCGCCGAGAACCGTCGCAGCAGCGACAGGGCCGGCGGGTGGTGCTGTTGGGGCAGTCCGCTGAAGCGCAGCTGGGTGTCGGCCTGGTCAATGATCAGCAAGCGGCTCTGGTGCCCCCAGTCCACGGGCAGCGTCCAGCTCACCGGCTTGCGATCGGCCCCGGCCTCCAGGTTCACCTCCAGAGGTTTGCCGCCCTGACCCACCAGCCCCACGACCAGGGGAATCAGCAGGGGTTGCTTGTCAACCTGGCCAGGGGTTGGGGGGGTGTGTTGGCGGATGTGCAGCTCGAGGACACCATGATCACCATCCCAGTGGCGCTGGATCTGCAGCACGGGTGTGCCGGCCTGGTGGTATCAACGCCTGAACCGCCCAAAATCGAGGGCTGGCCCGTCGTCGTCGCTGGCTCTGTGGTCGTCGTAGGCGTCCTGCATCGCCTGCACGAAGTCTTCGCAGGTGGCCGCTGAGCCGTCATGACGGCTCACATACAGCGCCATGCCGCGCATGAACGTCTCTTCCCCCAACAGGGTGTGGAGCATGCGAATCAGCTCAGCACCCTTTTCGTAAA
>JBJOHB010000083.1:0-18401 GCA_046047915.1 Cyanobacteriota bacterium | reverse complement strand
TGCGGCCGTGGCTGCGCCACAGGTCCTGCAGCACAGCTCCCAACCAGGAGCCCTGGCGCCGCAGATGCAAATCGAGCACCAACGCCAGCACAGCCCCTTTGAGGTAGTAACTGACCTGCTGATTGGCCCCATGGGGATGGGGCCGGTAGAGCTTGACCCAAGCCTCCTCGCTGCTGGCGCGCAGGCTCTGCACGAACCGCCCCTGGCTGCCCAGATAGCGGCTCAGGTCGTCGGCCAAGTCCTCCAACACCGCCTCGGCCGGGCAACATCCCGCCGCATGGGGCAACAGCTGATCGACATAACTGGTGATCCCTTCGGCAAACCAGAGGGTGGGCACGACCACAGCCCGGTCGTAGTCGATCGGGACCAGCTGGGACGGACGCAGCCGGCGCACGTTCCACTGGTGCAGATACTCGTGGGCCACGAGCTGCAGCAGCTTGCGGCGGCCCTCGGGGCGGCGCAGCCGGCGGCGGCCGAACTGCAGGACCGTGCTGGTGTCGTGCTCCAGTCCGCCATAGCCCGACTCGGTGAGATGGAGCACGAACAGATAGTCGTCGGCAGCTGGTCGCTCCACCCCCATCAAGCGGCAACAGGCCAGGCAGACCCGTTCCACATCGGCCAACCAGTCGGGGTCCAGCTGGGGAACATCGCCTCCCCACCCAACCCAGCGATGGGGCACCCCGGCGACCGCAAACCGATGGCAGGGATGGGGGCCGACCTCGACCGGGCTGTCGATCAGGTGGTCCAGATCGGTAGCCAACCAACCGCCACCGGCCTGCTGGGGCAAGGGCACAAACGCCTGCCAACCCGCCGGCAGCTGCAACTGGAGGCGATGGGGTGACCAACGCTCACCGTCGATCTGCAACACGATCGCCGCCAACGGCAGAAAGCCGTGCTCGTCGTTGAGGTGGGCCGTGCGCACCGTCAGCTCGGTGGCCTGCACGGCATAGCTCAGGCTGACCGGATCCAGCGAGGGCAGGTCAAGCTCCCAGCGAAACGGCGTGACCCGGCGCGGAACCAAGGCGAGACCCTGTTGCTGGACCTGCAGGCCTTCGAGCTGACCCACGTACTCCCGCAACAGATAGGACCCCGGGGTCCAGCGGGGCAGTGACAGGCCCAGCCGGGTCTGACGCGGTGTGAAGGTCAGCCGAGCTTCCAGGCGTTGGCTTTGCGCCTGGCGAAGATCCAGTTCAAGCTCGGGCACGGCAGTGCTCAGGGGAAGAGCACCACCTCGGCGCCAGCCAGGGCAGGCTCGGCCGCCAGTTGATCCAGGGCCGCGCGGGCTGCATAGCTGCGGGTCAGGTCCCGCAGCAGGCGCTGCAGCGGCATCGCTGCACTGAGGCGTTGCAGATCGGCCACCAGGGCCAAACGACCATCGGTCAGGCGTTGCCAACCAATGGTGTATCCGCCATCGAGCTGCACCCGCAAGGCGACCGGTTGCGCGTCTGCTGCAAAGCCAGGCACCACCCCGCCGTACTCGGGCCGCAGACCGAGGGCCTCGAGACTGGACGCCAGTGCGGCGGTGTCGCGCAGCACAGTTGGCAGGATGGACAGGTGGGACATGAGCCGATGCCCGCTTTGCCAAACCCTAGCCAGAACCAGCTTTCAATCCAGTGGCCGTTGCCACCGCAGCCGGGGTTGACGCCACCGTTGCGACTGGCGGTGCTGGCCTCCGGAGAGGGCAGCAATTTTGAGGCCCTGGTGGGGGCCTGTCGTAACGGCATCCTGGCGCGCACCGACGTTGTGCAATTGATCGTCAACAATCCCGGCTGCGGCGCCCAGCAGCGGGCTGAACGGCTGGGTGTGCCCTGGACGCTGCTGGACCATCGGCAACGCAGCCGCCAGGAGTTGGATCAGGCCCTGGTGGCCCACCTGCAACCCTGCGGCGTGGACCTGGTGGTGATGGCGGGCTGGATGCGCATCGTCACGCCGGTGTTGATCGAGGCCTACGCCGGCCGCCTGGTCAACATTCACCCGTCGCTTCTACCCAGCTTCAGGGGACTGGACGCCGTCGGCCAGGCCCTGGCGGCAGGGGTGCGCCTGAGCGGCTGCACCGTGCACCTGGTCGGCGAAGAGGTCGATGCCGGCGAGATCCTGATGCAGGCGGCCGTGCCCGTTCTGGCGGACGACGACCACACCAGCCTCAGCGCCCGCATTCAGAGCCAGGAACATCAGCTGTTGCCGGCGGCGGTGGCGCTGCTGGGACAACGACTCGGGCAACGGCTGAGAGACCCGGCTCAGGGGTAAAAGGGCAGCAGCGGCAGACCGGTGTTGGCCTCGAGACCGGCCATCAGGTTGAGGCATTGCACCCCCTGACCCGCCTGGCCCTTGATCAGGTTGTCGATGGCACTCATCACGATCAACTGGCCGCTGCGGTTGTCGACCTGGACCGACAACAGGGCTCGGTTGGTCTGGCGCACCCATTTGGTCGAGGGGTAGGTGCCCACCGGCAGCACGGCAACGGTCGAGGAACCGCGGTAGGCCGAACTGAGCACGGTGCTGCAGTCGGCGGCCGTCAGGCCTGGATCGCGCAGCCGGCAATACACCGTCGCCAGCAGGCCGCGCACCATCGGCATCAGATGGGGGGTGAACTGCAGGGTGATCGGGCTGCCGGCCACCTCGCTGGCCAGCTGTTCGATCTCACTGGTGTGGCGGTGACCCACCACCCCATAGGGGGCCACGGCCTCGGAGGCTTCGGCCAGCAACAGGTGCTCCTTGGCCGCACGCCCCCCGCCCGAGGTGCCTGTCTTGGCATCGATGATGATGCCGCTGGCCTCGATCAGGCCCTGTTTGAGAAAAGGCAGCAGGGCCAACAGGCTGGCGGTCGGAAAGCAGCCCGGTGCCGCGATCAGCCGGGCAGAAGCGATCGCATCGGCTGCCCACTCCACCAGGCCATAGACCGCTTCCTGGCACAGATCAGCATCGCTGCGGGGGCAGGTGCGGGCTTCGCTGGCATAGACCTCCTGCCACTGGCTGAGGGAGCGATAGCGGTAATCGGCCGACAGGTCGACCACCTTGACCCCCCGCTGCAGCAGCGCTGGCGCCAGGGTGGCGGCCAGACCGTTGGGCAGGCTCAGCACGGCCAGATCCGCTGCCGCTGCCACAGCATCGGGATCCGGTGCCTGGACGACCGGATCACCGTTGAGAGGCAGGAACGGATTGAGCTCGCTCCAGCGTTTGCCGCTGCTGCGCTCACCGCCCAGAAAACTGACCTCGAGACTCGGATGCTGCTGCAGCAGCCTCAGGGTCTGCAGGCCTCCGTACCCGCTGGCGCCAATGACTGCGACACGTTGGTGGGCCACGGACGATCTGGAACGTTCCAGGATTTATAAAGGATGATTGCTCAGGCCTCCCGGCCTGCGAACGGCGCCCCTTGAACGACCTTCAATCCCGCGCTGGCGAATCCACGATCCGGTTCGATGCGATCGCCGATGCCCTGGCCGCGATCCGCAACGGCGAGTCGGTGGTGGTGGTCGACGACGAAAACCGCGAGAACGAAGGGGACCTGATCTGCGCAGCCCAGTTCGCCACACCTGAGCAGATCAACTTCATGGCCACCGAGGCCCGTGGCCTGATCTGCCTGGCGATGGAGGGGGAACGGCTCGATGCGCTCGACCTGCCGCTGATGGTCGATCGCAACACCGACAGCAACCAGACGGCCTTCACCGTCAGTGTGGACGCCGGACCTGAAAACGGCGTCACAACAGGCATCTCAGCCGACGACCGGGCCCGCACCATCCAGGTGGCGATCCACCCCGGCACCCGGCCGGCCGATCTGCGCCGCCCAGGCCATGTGTTTCCGCTGCGGGCCCGCCAGGGGGGTGTGCTCAAACGAGCCGGCCACACCGAGGCCGCTGTCGATCTGGCCCGCCTGGCGGGTCTGTACCCGGCTGGGGTGATCTGCGAGATCCAGAACACTGACGGGTCGATGGCCCGCCTGCCCCAACTGGCCGCCTATGCCAGCAAGCACGGCCTGCGCCTGATCTCGATCGCTGACCTGATCAGCTACCGGCTCGACACCGAACGGTTCGTGCGGCGCCAGGCCGAAGCCCGGATGCCCAGCGCCTTTGGCATGTTTCGCGCCATCGGCTACCGCAATGAGCTCGACGGCAGCGAGCACGTGGCGATCGTCAAGGGTCACCCCGAGCAGGCCACCGGCCCGGTGCTGGTACGGGTTCACAGCGAATGCCTGACCGGCGATGCCTTCGGCTCGCTGCGCTGCGACTGCCGCCCCCAGCTCGAGGCGGCTCTGCGCATGATCGAAGCCGCCGGCGAGGGCGTCGTCGTGTACCTGCGCCAGGAGGGCCGGGGCATCGGCCTGATCAACAAGTTGCGGGCCTATTCCCTGCAAGACACCGGTCTGGACACGGTCGAGGCCAATGAGCGGCTCGGCTTCCCCGCCGATCTGCGCAACTACGGGGTCGGTGCCCAGATCCTGAGCGATCTGGGGGTGCATCGGTTGCGGTTGATCACCAACAACCCCCGCAAGATCGCCGGTCTTGGCGGCTACGGCCTGCAGGTCGAAGACCGGGTGCCCCTGGTGATGGATCCCGGCGATCACAATGCTGCCTACCTGTCAGCCAAGCGCACCAAACTGGGTCACCTGTTGGGACAGGGCCCCAGTTGCCCGGTGGGCGGGCCTTCGGCCCTGCTGGCATGGCATGGACAGGGCGACACCGCATCGGCACAGGCCCTGGGAGACCGACTCAGCACCCTGGCCTCAGACCATGGGCTGCAGTGCCAGAACGAGCAGGATCCCCGGGTCCTGGCCCTACTCAATCAGCCCCAACTGGCGGTGCTGCTCAGCAGCGCCAGCGCGGCCACCACACCCCAGTCCCTTTCGAGCCAGGCCCTGCAGCCTTGCCTGCAGGCACTGGCCCAACGGCCCGGCACGATCAGCGTCAGCCTGCTGTTGAGTCCTGATCCCCAGCATCTGAACCACCCCAGTGCCTCGCTGTTGCTGGAAGAGCGCAAGCTGCAGGACCTGCGTCAGGACCCATTGCTCACGCTCCAACCCGACCCGGGACGGCTGATTCGCTGGCAAGCCTGAACCGCCGGCGCAGCCGGCGGCAAGCGCTCAAACCGCCGATGGCCCCGAGCAACGGCAATGGCCCCGGTACGGCATCCGGCGCATCGACGTGGTCCCGTTGTTCGACGAGATAACGGTTGCCAGCCTGGGCACGCAACACCGGCACGATCAGATCGCGTCCGCTGTCCCACTGGGGCGCGGTGGCGCCGTTGGCGTTGGAAATCAGCTGGGAGCTGACCACATCGTCCTGGGTCAGGGTGCCGGCTGGGTTCAGCGGTGCTGCAGGAATCGTGTACCGCACATGCAGATGATGGCCGATCGGCTCCTGCAGGCTGACGACATTGGTGAAGGCAAAGCCGCTATCAACGGCCGTCAGGCTCAACGGGGTGAAGGAGGTCCAGTTAGAACCGTCTTGCGACCATTGCGGCTGCTGAATCACCACCGGTTGCTCGGCTGTGGTGAACACCGACAACTGGAAAAAGCGATTCAGGGCCAGGTTGTAGAGCCAATAGATGTTGAGAACATCCGAGGGGCTGTCGGGAGTGAATGTGGCGCAGTTGGTGCCGGGAACTGCCGGTGTCGGCAGACAGGCTGCCTGTCCTGCGGGGGGCCAGACCCACGCGCCAGCCAAAACGAGCAGCGCCGCAACAGCCGCTCCAGAGGCAGACTTGAGCATGACGGGGTCGGTGCAGAAGACCCCGCGACGCTACGGAAGGTGCTCCTACAGGCGGGTGCTGGCAGCAGGGGCGCCACCGAAGAGCGTCCCCGTTGCAGCACCCAACGGCAGGGCGACGGCGACTCAGGCCTGAATCGTGACCTTGTTGATGCGGGTTCCTTTGCGGATGGCCATCACCACATCCATGTCAGCTGTCTTGCCAAACACCGTGTGGACCCCATCGAGATGGGGCTGGGCACCGTGGCAGAGGAAGAACTGAGAGCCACCGGTGTTCTTGCCGGCATGGGCCATCGACAGCGATCCCGCTTCATGCTTGTTGGCGTTGATCTCGCAGTTGATCGTGTAACCGGGGCCACCCGTTCCCGCCATGCCACGGGACCCTTCACGGCTGTTGGGACATCCGCCCTGAGCCATGAACCCGTCAATCACCCGGTGAAAGGCCAGACCGTCGTAATAGCCCGATTCGGCCAGCTTGACGAAATTGGCCACGGTGTTGGGGGCATCCGTCTCGAACAGTTCGAGGGTCAGGGTGCCGGCCTCGGTGTCCATCAGGGCCTTGGTCACGTTCTGATCGCAAAAGTCGACTGTATGAGGCAGGGGCTCGTGACGGCGGCGGGGAGCGCCGCAGGGAGAATGGGCAAAACGTGACGACGATGGTGGATCCGATCCTTGATCTCAGTGCAGCCCGTCTGGGGGTGATCGGCGGCAGCGGCTTGTATGCCATGGAGGGCCTCGAGGAGCGGCGCACGATCACGGTCCAAACCCCCTACGGTCCGCCGTCCGACGAGCTGGTCATCGGCCGGATCGGCGGGGTGGAGGTGGTGTTTTTGGCACGCCACGGACGCCACCACAGCTTCACCCCCAGCGAAGTGCCCTACAGGGCCAACCTGTGGGCCCTGCGCAGCCTCGGGGTGCGCTGGGTGTTGTCGGTGTCAGCGGTGGGCTCCCTGCAGGAGGAGATCCGACCCCTGGATATGGTCGTGCCGGATCAGTTCATTGACCGCACCACCTCCCGCCCAACGACCATGTTTGGCGACGGATTGGTGGCCCACGTGGTCTTTGCCGATCCCTTCTGCCCCGTGCTCAGCCGCCTGCTGGCCGACGTGGCCGAAAGCCTGATGCCGGCTGGGCGCTGCCTGCACCGCGGCGGCACCTATCTGTGCATGGAGGGGCCAGCGTTTTCAAGCCGGGCCGAATCGTTGTTGTATCGCGCGTGGGGGTGTGACGTGATCGGCATGACCAACCACACCGAAGCCCGCCTGGCCCGCGAATGTGAGATCGCTTACAGCACCCTGGCGATGGCCACCGATTACGACTGCTGGCACGAGGAGCACGCCTCAGTGACCGTCGAGATGGTGATCGACAACCTCAAAGCCAATGCCGCCCTGGCCCAGCAGATCGTGCGGGTGGCTGCCGAACGGGTCGCAGCCCAGCGCCCTGCAAGCAGCGCCCACCACGCCCTGCGGCACGCCCTGATGACCCCGGTCAGCGCCGTGCCGGCGACGACCCGGGCCCGGGTCGATCTGCTGACGGCCCCCTACTGGGGCCCTTTCGAGAGCTGAGCCAACGCCTCCCGCAGACTCGATCCCTGGGCCGCGAGGCACTGACGCGCCTGGATGGCCTCGAGGCCGCCTTGTTCCATCAACAGGGCGACCTTGACCGATCCGCCGGCCGCCGCCAACAGGGTTAAGCCCCTCTCGCGGGGAACGCCTGCCAGGTCCCGCAGGATGCGCAGAGCCCGGTCTTCGAGTTTGGCGTTGGTCACCGCCACATCGACCATGCGATTGCCGTACACCTTGCCCAGGCGCACCATCACCCCGGTCGAGAGGATGTTGAGCGCCATCTTGGTGGCGGTTCCCGCCTTGAGCCTGGTCGAGCCCGTCAGCAGTTCAGGGCCCGTGAGCAGGCGAATGTCGATATCACAGGGCATGGCCGCCTGCTCGCTCGGGACGCAGGCCATGGCGATCGCCAGGGCACCGATCCGGCGGGCATGGTCCAGGGACCCCAGCACATAGGGCGTGGTGCCGCCGGCGGCGATGCCCACCAGGCAATCGCCAGACCCAAAGCCGCGGGCCTGCAAGTCGTTGATGCCGGCGGCGGCATCATCCTCGAGCCCCTCCGAGCTGCGCAGCAGCGCCGGAGCGCCCCCGGCGAGCACGCCCTGCACCAGGCTGGGATCGCTGCAGAAGGTCGGAGGACACTCGGCCGCATCGAGCACCCCGAGGCGGCCCGACGTGCCAGCACCCAGATAGAACAACCGCCCGCCATCCCGCATCCGCTCGGCAATGGCATCCACCGCCAGGGTCAGTGCTGGCGCAGCAGCAGCGACGGCTTGCTGTGGCCGCAGATCCTCCTGACAGAACAGTTGCACCAGGGCCTCGGTGCTGAGGGCGTCCAGGTCGCTGCTGCGGGGATTGGCCTGCTCCGTGAGCAGGTGTCCCCGATCGGGAGCCCCTGCCCCGCTCACAACAGACCCTCGAGCCGGCGGCGAAAGGCTTCAAGCTCAGCATCGCCTGAGCTGATCGGCTCAGACTCCAGGGCTTGGGCGGGGCCGTTCTGGTTCTGGCCAGCGTCACCGTCGGCCTCGCGCCAGAGGCTGGTGTCCATGTTCTGCTCAGGCGGGGCGATCAGCAACCGGTCCTCGGCTGTGGTCGGCAAAAAGCCGGCCGGCACGAAGCGTGCCTCATAGCCGGCCTGGCTGCAGAACAACTCCATCTCCTCGCGCTCCAGGGCCTCCACGGTCGGCATCGGAAAGTCCTGGGCCTCGAGCAGGCCCGCGTAACGCTCGGCGTCGTCGCGCTGCTCAAACAGCAACACGACCGTGCGACCGGACAGCTCCAGAGAGTGAATGCCTTCCTGATCGCTGCCGGCATCAAACAGCAGCACGTGAACCAATTCGGCAGCCAAAACCCAGGCAACAGAGACAAACCCAGTGTCTCACCGGTTGTCGGGCCCGTCAGCCGCCAGCTCCTGCAACCGTCGGTACAAGGCCGTCTCGGCCTCCGACAGCCGTTCAGGAACGACGATCACAATCTCGACCAATTGGTCGCCGCGGCGGTCGCCCTGGGCCAGGCCCCGGCCCCGTAGCCGTAACAGACGACCGCTGGAGGATCCCGGCGGCACCCGCAGCTGGACGTCGCCATCCAGGGTGGGGACCAGCACCAAGCATCCGAGGGCGGCCTCGGCCGGGGTGAGCTCGAGGTTGTAGGTCACGCGCAGCCCATCGATGCGCAACCCATCGGCAGTCCGCACACGCAACTGCAGAAAGTGATCGCCTCCACCCGGGGCGACGCCCGCCAAGCGCAGTCGCCAGCCATCGCCCGCCAGCGGGGGGGTCCAGACCTCCACGCCGGTGCCATCGCTCAGCACGAGCTCCACCCGTTCGCCGCGCAGGGCCTGATCGGGGCTGAGTTCCACCAGCGATTCCAGATCACCCGTCGCCTGCACCGGCGGCGGTGGTGGCGGCGATGCAGTGACCTCAGAGGCAGGAGACGGAGGCTGACGGCGGCGCTCGCCAAACAGGGTGGCCAGGTACTCCTCAAAATCGGGGAACCCGGTGGCAAACGGTTCCGCCGCCGGGCCTCCGGCCCCAGCCGACCCGCCGTCAGCCCCTGCCTCCCACAGTTCACGGCGCCGGGGGTCAGAGAGGACCGCATAGGCCTCATTGACCAGTTTGAACCGCTCTTCGGCAACAGGATCGTTGCCGTTGAGGTCGGGATGCCAGCGCCGGGCCTGGGCGCGAAAGGCGCGCTTCAGGCTGACGGCGTCAGCACCAGGGTCAAGCCCGAGAACGTCCCAGTAATCGGGCACGGCAGGTCCAGCAACCACGGGGTTCAGCGCTGACCCCAGGGGTCATCATCGTCCCAGCCCCGACCCCGGGATGGGGCTGCAGGACGGCGGGACGGGGGCATGGCCCAGGGATCGCTGCCCGGGCGATCCCAATCATCCCAGTCGTCATCCGAAAACAGCTCATCCTTGAGCGAGCCCAGGGTGTTCTTGAGGCCCTGCAGGGGACCTTGGTCCGCCTTGCGCTCGCTCAACAGACGCCGATTGAGGCCATACAGCGCCTCTTGCAGCTGACTGACGGCCAGTTCCAAATCGGCCAGGTCGGCACGGCCCTGGGCTTCTTCAGCGAGCTGGTCCTGCACCTCGCGCAGGGCCAGTTCAACCGAACGCTGCTGGCGCTCGGCACCATAGGGCCCCAGCTCCAGCGCGGCATCCCGCAGGCGACGTTCGGCCTGGGCCACCAGCGTCTGAGCACGGTTGCGGCGGTCGATGTCGGCGCGCTTGCGGCGATCCTCGGCTGCCTTTTGCTCGGCCTCCTCGATCAGGCGTTGAATCTCGTCCTCGCTGAGGTTGGTGCCACCCTGAATCGAGACGCTCTGTTGACGGCCGGTGGTGCGATCGCTGGCTGACACCTGCAGCAGCCCGTTGGCATCGATGTCGAACGAGACCTGGATCTGGGGGACCCCACGCGGTGCCGGTGGAATGCCGGACAACCTGAACCGACCCAGGGATTTGTTGTCGACGGCCATCTGCCGCTCGCCCTGGAGCACATGCACTTCAACAGAGTTCTGATTGGCCTCTGACGTACTGAACAGGTCGCTCTTGCGCACCGGTATGGGTGTGTTGCGCGGAATCAGAACCTTCATCACGCCGCCGATGGTCTCAAGACCCAGAGACAGGGGCGTGACGTCGTTGAGCATCAGGTCGCGCAGTTCGCCGGTGAGAATTCCGGCCTGCACCGCGGCGCCAATGGCCACAACCTCGTCAGGGTTGACGGACTGGCAGGGATCGAGCGGCACCAGGGTGCGCACCATCTGTTGCACCATGGGCATGCGCGTGGCACCGCCCACCAAAACCACGTCATCAATGTCTTCGGCGGCCAGTCCCGAGTCGCGCAGGGCCCGCTGCACCGGTCGCAACAGCCTGTCGAGCAAGTCGGGACAGAGACCTTCAAAGGTGCTGCGCTCGAGGGTTGTCTCGATGTGCAGGGGTCCTGCATCGCCGGTGGCGATGAACGGCAGCGAGATCGGCGTGCTCTGAACGCCGCTCAACTCGATCTTGGCTTTTTCAGCTGCCTCGGTGAGGCGTTGCAGCGCCTGACGGTCCCGGCGCAGATCCAGGCCGTGATCCCGTTCAAAACCGTCGGCAAGCCAGTCGACGATGCGGCGGTCCCAGTCGTTGCCGCCCAACTGGGTGTCGCCGCTGGTGGCCTTGACATCAAACACGCCATTGGCGATCCGCAGCAACGAGACATCGAAGGTGCCGCCTCCCAGGTCAAAGACCAGGACCCGCTTGACCGCACTGCGATCAAAGCCATACGCCAGGGCCGCTGCCGTCGGCTCATTGAGAATGCGCTCGACAACAAGGCCCGCCAGACGGCCCGCATCCCGGGTGGCCTGACGCTGGGCATCGTTGAAATAGGCCGGCACGGTGATCACCGCAGCTTCAACCGGCTCACCGAGGTAGGTGGCCGCGTCATCCACCAGCTTGCGCAGCACGCTGGCCACCAACTCTTCGGGGGCGTACTCCCGTTCGGTGGCGGGGCAGACCACCCGCACCAGGCCGGCATCGTTGGCCCGCACCGTATAGGGAACGCTCAGGCTGCCGTCATCGAGCTCGTCCCAGCTGCGACCGACGAATCGCTTGAGGTTGGCAAAGGTGTTGCGCGGATTGAGCACCAGCTGCCGGCGGGCCAATTGGCCCACCAACAGCTCCTGATCACGGCTAAAGCCAACCACCGATGGGGTGGTGCGCCCGCCCTCGGCGCTGGCGATGACGGTGGGGCGGCCCCCCTCGAGCACCGCGACCACCGAATTGGTGGTCCCCAGATCGATGCCGACGATTCGGCCCATGCCGCTGAAGTCCCCGTTACGTCGCCGGCCCAGGATCGAACGGCTGGGCCATGCCGAGGTTAATCATGGCTTAAACGGCTCGCCGGAGACGGTTTTTAGATTGTTCATCGTAAGGATCCGGCACTCCAGACGGGGTGCGACCCCTCTGCATGACTTCGGCCTTCACACCGCCCCCCGCCGCAGAAGCGTTCAGTCTGCGCCGCAGGCCAGCTTCTGAAAAGTTGCTGGACCAGGGCTTCCATTACCTGACCCTGGCCCTGGCCTCCTTTGTTGGCATCCTGCTGCTGGCGATCGTTCTGACCGTGTTCCAAGGAGCGCGCGAGGCCATGGCCACGTTTGGAACGCGCTTCATCACCACTTCGTCGTGGGATCCCGTCAACAACCAGTACGGGGCCTTTGTGGCGATCTACGGCACTTTGGTGACTTCGCTGTTGTCCCTGGTGATCGCCGTACCCCTGGGTATCGGCACAGCGATCTTCATCACCGAAGACCTGATCCCCAGCCAGTTGCGCAATCTGATCGGCCTGATGGTCGAACTGTTGGCCGCCATTCCTTCGGTGGTGCTCGGGTTGTGGGCCATTTTTGTGATGGAACCCGCGATTCGCCCTGCACTCAACCTCTTGCACACCCTGTTTGGCTGGAGTCCGTTTTTTGCCGGACAGGCCCAGGGTCCCGGCATGGCACCGGCGATTCTGATTTTGGTGGTGATGATTCTGCCGATCATCACCGCCATCAGCCGTGATGCCCTCAACCAAGTGCCAGTCGAATTGCGCCAAGGGGCCTATGGGGTTGGCACGACCCGCTGGGGTGCCTTAATGAACATTATTTTGCCGGCTGCGATCTCGGCGATCACCGGTGGCGTCATGTTGGCCCTGGGACGGGCCATGGGCGAAACGATGGCGGTGACAATGATCATCGGCAACTCGTTGAATTTTGATCTCTCCCTGCTGGCACCGGGCAATACCATCGCTTCGATGTTGGCGAACCAGTTCGGCGAAGCCGATGGCATTCAGGTTTCCGCCTTGATGTTTGCTGCGCTTATCTTGATGGTGTTGACACTTGTGGTCAACATCCTCGCTCAATGGATCGTGCGTCGCCTTAGCCTGAAATATTGAACCACCATGAACTACTCTCCCATTACCTACAGCAACACGCCCCTCTTTGAACGACGCCCCTTAACCTATAACCCAAACCTTTTCCGCAATCGATTCAACCAGTTTTGCACAGGGCTTGCTGCCTTCTTTGCCGCGACGGCGGTCCTTCCCCTGTTCCTGGTCCTGATCTATGTTCTTGTGCAAGGTGGGCGGCTGCTGAGCCTGAAGTTGTTCACCGAACTACCACCCGCGCCAGGCCTTGAAGGGGGTGGCATCGGCAACGCGATTGTTGGCACGATTGTCGTCACCCTTGTTGCCTCGCTGATTTCGATCCCGATCGGGGTTGGCGGTGGCATTTTTCTGAGTGAATACTCGAGAAACGGTTGGTTTGCATCCGCAGTCCGCTTTGCCAATGATGTTCTTTCGGGCGTTCCCTCGATCATCAGTGGTGTGTTCGTCTACGGGATCATCGTTGCCACCAGGGCCATCGCAGGCCAAAGCTACAGCGCCTTTGCTGGTGGCATTGCCTTGTCGGTGCTGATGCTTCCCACGGTGATCAAGACCACCGATGAAGGGCTCAAGCTGGTGGCACAAGAGCTGCGCTGGGGGGCATACGGCGTCGGCGCTTCCAAAGTGGTGACCATCCTCAGAATCACCCTGCCAGCAGCGTTTACGCCCATTGCCACCGGTGTTGTTTTGGCCATTGCCCGAGCCGCCGGTGAAACGGCACCGTTGATTTTCACGGCTCTGTTTTCACCCTTTTGGCCCGAGGGCGTTTTCAATCCGATTGCAACGATGTCGGTTTTGATCTTCAACTTTGCGATCATGCCCTACGAAGCCCAGAACGAACTGGCATGGGCGGCCTCGTTCGTGCTGGTGATCATGATCCTTGCTGCCAACCTGTTGGCCCGTTGGATCAGCAATGTGGCCCGTCCTTGACCGCGGACTCTCCTCACAACACCCAACGACACCGATTCCTCAGTCATGACCACCACCCCAGCCAACCAGGCCAGCAGTCGCACTGACGTCTGCATGTCCCTGCAGAACGTCACCATCTCCTACGGCAAGTTTGAGGCTGTCAGGAATGTCTTTATGGACATCCCTCACGGCAGGGTCACCGCGTTCATCGGTCCGTCCGGTTGCGGCAAATCGACCGTGTTGCGGGCACTCAATCGCATGAACGACCTGGTGCCGGGCTGCACGCTCAAGGGCCGAGTTCTGTTTGATGGTCACGACCTGTACGACAGGCGCATCGATCCTGTCGAGGTGCGGCGTCGGATTGGCATGGTGTTTCAGAAGCCCAATCCTTTCCCAAAAACCATCTACGAAAACATCGCCTTTGGCGCGCGCATCAACGGATTCAAGGGCGACATGGATGAATTGGTGGAGCGCTCACTGCGCAAGGCCGCCGTCTGGGATGAGTGCAAGGACAAGCTGCAGGACAGCGGCCTGGCCCTCTCGGGCGGTCAGCAGCAGCGCCTGTGCATTGCCCGTGCCATCGCCACTGAGCCTGAAGTCATCCTGATGGACGAACCCTGTTCAGCTCTGGATCCGATCTCAACGCTGAAAATTGAAGAGACGATGCATGAGCTGAAGCGCAGCTATACGATCGTGATCGTCACACACAACATGCAACAAGCTGTGCGCGTGGCCGATATGACGGCCTTCTTCAATGCTGAAGCGGTTGAAGGAGGCAGCGGCAAGGTCGGCTACCTGGTCGAGTTCAACGACACCGAACGCGTCTTCAACGCTCCCAGTCAACAAGCGACCCAGGATTACGTCAGCGGTCGGTTCGGCTGATTGCTAGCCCCACAGAGGCTGGTTGCCCAGGCTGGACGCCTGGGCTTTTTTGTGGTGAGCGAACAGCCACGATTGCCTGGCAGTCGCCAATAAAAAAGCCGGCTGTCAAGCCGGCGTGGTTGAAACGGAGAGGGAGGGATTCGAACCCTCGATAGAGTTGCCCCTATACAGCATTTCCAGTGCTGCGCCTTCGACCACTCGGCCACCTCTCCAGCGGCAGAATTGGGGCAAGTGGCAATGTAGCAGCATGACCAACAACCATCCTGTCACCGTCCACTGGCGTCAAGAGGGGCGGGTGATCACCCACCAGGTCCCCGAGGGGGAGTACATCCTGCGCAGCTTCGAGCAGCAGGGGGATCCATTGCCCTTCAGTTGCCGCAATGGCTGCTGCACCGCCTGCGCCGTGCGGGTGATCAGCGGCAGCATCGACCAACGGGAGGCCCTGGGGCTGTCCCGGGAGCTGCGGGAACGGGGTTACGGCCTGCTGTGCGTCGCCAGGGCCACGGGTCCCTTGGAGGTGGAAACACAAGATGAAGACGAGGTCTACGAGCTTCAGTTTGGGCGCTATTTCGGGCGTGGCCGCGTCAAAGCCGGTCTACCCCTTGACGAAGACTGAACCGCTGATGACCCCACAGCCAGTGCGCCAAAGCCAATCGAACGAGGCTGCCGCCCACAGCGGACTGAGTCACCGCGACATCGGGGAGCTGGCGTCGATCGCCCGCCGGGCGGCCCAAGCCGGGGGCGCGCAGTTGCGGCAGCACTTTGGCCGCTTGGAGCGGATTGCTGAAAAGGGCCGGGCCGGAGACCTGGTCACGAACGCTGACACCGCTGCCGAAGCCGCCGTGCTCGACCTGCTTGGGCGTGAGAGCCCAGGCGTTGCCATCCTGGCCGAGGAGAGCGGCATCAGAGCGGCTCAGCCCGGAGCCAGCCAGGATCTGCAGTGGTGCGTGGATCCGCTCGATGGCACCACCAACTACGCCCATGGGTACCCCCTGTTCGCCACCTCGGTCGGACTGCTGTGGCGCGGCCAGCCCTTGCTGGGGGCGATGGCCATCCCCCGGATGGACGAGTTGTTCTGGGCGGCACCGGGGCACGGATGTTGGTGCGATCAACAACCGCTTCAGGTCAGCCGCTGTTCGGCGCTCTGCGATGCCCTGCTGGTCACTGGGTTCGCCTACGACCGTCAGCAGCGTCTCGACAACAATTACGCCGAGTTCGCCTGGTTCACCCATCGCACCCACGGGGTGCGGCGCGGGGGGGCCGCGGCGGTGGATCTGGCCTACGTGGCTGCAGGCAGGCTCGATGGCTATTGGGAACGGGGTCTCAGCCCCTGGGACCTGGCTGCTGGCGTGGTGTTGGTGGAGCAGGCCGGTGGCGTGGTGAGCAGCTACGACGGTTCGGCGCTGCAGTTGAGCAGTGGGCGACTGATCGCCTGTGCACCGGGGCTGCATCAGAGCCTGATCCAGGGTCTGGCAGCGTGCAGGCCCCTGAGCGGTGCCAGTTTTGGTGCCGCAGAGCTCGACGCTGCGGCTCCATAGGATCAGCGCCGTACACCGTGCACGACAGTCCCCATGGCCCTGCAACCCGCTGCCGGTGCACGGGACCTGAATCCCCGGCAGGTTGAGGGAAACCGCCGCATCCGTCAGACCCTGGCCGGTGTGTATCGCCTCTGGGGCTACCAGGAAGTCGATCCGCCCAGCATCGAAACCCTGGACACCCTGGCTGCCGGGGGGGGCATCGCCCCCGAAGAGCTGGTGCGCCTGGTCAGTGACGACCCCCTGGGCCTGCGGCCCGAACTGACCGCCTCGATCGCCAGGGCAGCCTGCACGCGCATGGCGGACCACCCGATGCCGCTGCGGCTGTGGGCGGACGGCAACATGTTTCGGTGTTCACAGGGGGACGCCGGACGGCAACGGATTCACCAGCAGATCCAAAGCGGGGTGGAGCTCCTCGGTGAACCATCCTTGGCCGCCGATGTGGAACTGATCCGCCTGTTGCTGGCGGCGACGGGCAGCCTTGGGCTGACGCCGCATCACCGTCCAACCCTGCTCATGGGCCATCACGGTCTGCTGCAGGCCCTGCTGGAGCCACTGCCTGCTGCGCTGCGGGATCAGGCCAGAGCTGCCCTGACGGCCTACGACCGTCTGGCGCTGCAGGCCCTGGAGCAGCAGCTGGGCATGCCCGAGCGCTTGGTGTCGCTGCTCGAGCTGCGCGGTCGGCCGCAGCAGGTGTTGGCCCAGTTGCAGGATCTCGTGGGCGAGATCCCGCTGTTGGCGGACCTGAGACAGGTGATCGCGCTGGTAAGCCCAGCGGCCGAACGCCGCGATGTGTCCCTGCAGTTGGATCCCACCTTCCAACCCCACTTCAACCTCTATGACGGGTTGGTGTTGAAGCTGGTCTGCCAGGGCAGCGACGTGCCGATCGCCATCGCCAGTGGCGGCCGTTATGACGCGTTGGTGGGGCGCTTCAGCAGCCCCAGCAGCCTGAAGACGTTGCCCGCAGCCGGGGTGGGATTCGGCTTTGACGTTGAAAATGTGCGTGAACTGGTATCCAGCAGCCACGAAAGCAGCCTGCCCGTCCTGGTGGCGCGTGGAGCGGGAACACCCCTGGACGCCGCCTTCGATCAGCTCGAATCCCTGCACGACCAGGGCACGCCCGCAGCGCTGCTAAGCGAGCCCAGCGCCGATCGCGCAGCCGCCGAACTGGCCGCCGCCCAACGCGGCTGCGGCGCCGTGGTGTGGGTCGGCCCCTGACCCTGCCTGCCTACGATCGGGACGCGTCTGAACGGTTGAACCGTGGCTCACACCATCGTCACCGATGTCTGCGAAGGCGTCGCTGACTGCGTCGATGCCTGCCCGGTGGCCTGCATTCATCCGGGTGAGGGTGCCAACACCAAGGGCACCTCCTTCTATTGGATTGACTTTGACACCTGCATCGACTGTGGCATCTGCCTGCAGGTCTGCCCCGTTGCCGGAGCAATCGTGCCTGAAGAGCGTCCTGAGCTGCAACGACGCGCTTGAGCCTCGTCAGGCTGCTTGCAGCAAGCGGCCTCGACCATGGGCTACGACACCTTTGCGCTGGAATCCCCAGCCTTTGCAGCAGGGGACAGCATTCCGGCCATCCATACCGCTGATGGTCTGAATCTGTCGCCACCGCTGCGCTGGCGTGGAGAACCGGAGACCACCCTCACCTACGTGCTGGTTCTCGATGATCCTGATGCTCCCACAGGCACCTGGATTCATTGGTTGCTGTTCAACATTCCGGCAACGATCCACAGCCTGCCCACCGGACTGCCGCGGACCCCATTGCTGAGCAACGGGGCCAGTCACGGGTTGTGCTGGGGAGTCAAGCGCTTCAATCGCATGGGGTATCAGGGGCCCCAGCCCCCCGATGGGGCCACCCATCACTACCGCTTTGTGTTGCGGGCCCTGGACACCCGGTTGAGCCTGCCCGCAGGATGCACCCTGGACCAGGTGCACCAGGCCAGCAGCGGCCACATCCAAGCCGAGGCCAGATTGATCGGCCTCTATGCCCGCGAACCCGCCAGCATGGTGCGTTGAACTGCGTGGCAACCGTGTCGTCTGAACCACCCAGCGGCGAAACCCTGCTGAACCGCGAAGCGTTGGTTCGCCGCCATGGCACGGGGATCAACGCTCAGGATCTGGTGGGCCGTTGGTGCCTGCACACCCTCTGGTCCAAAGGCCAGGCTTCGCCCTCGCCTCTGGCCAGCCTCGGCCTCAGAGCGACTGGAGCAACCCTGGAGCTGCACCAGACAGGCGAGGGACTGGGGATCGTCAATTCGATCCGGTTGGGCCCGCTGAAGCTTCAGTTCAGCGGCACAGCCGAACTGGTGGGACGTCGGCCCCTGCTCCAGTTCGGCTTCTCGGATCTGGAATTGCGGTGGGGTGAGCGCAGGCTGTGGCAGCGAGCACTGCCAATGCCCA
>JBJOHB010000082.1:0-5310 GCA_046047915.1 Cyanobacteriota bacterium | reverse complement strand
AGGTTCTGGTTCAGCAGGATCAGGTCGGCCTTCTTGCCGACTTCGATCGAGCCGAACGCGTGGGCGCGGCCCATCTGCTTGGCGCCGTTGAGGGTATAAGCCTGGATCGCCTCAGCCAGGGTGAGCACCTCGCGCGCCGGCGGCAGCACCTGGTTCACCGAACCGAATTCGGCAATCAGCTTTTGGGGCGGCCGCCGGTGCATCGCCGTGTAGATGTTGTTGAAGGGGTTGAGTCCGTACTCAAACCCGCCCGGTGTCGCCGGCCAGTCGGCCCCCAGCGCAACAGTGGCGCCGCTGTCAATCAGGCTGCGCAGCGGGAACTGCAGCGTGTCGTTGCGCTTTTGGCCCAGCATGGAGAGGTAGCTGGGCTGCACATTCATCCATACGCCTGTGGTCTGCACGATCACGTTGTTGGCGGCGAAGCGTTGGATCTGGTCTGGCTCCACCAGCTGGGCGTGGGTGATGATCAACCGTGTCTTGGTGTCGCCCGCCTGGCGAAAGGCCTGGGTTGCATCGAGCGCTGTGCGCACCGCGCGATCGCCAATGGCGTGGATGGCGGTGCCCTGCCCCGCCTGGGCGACGCCCTGCATCATCGCCAGCAGGGTTGGCTGATCGAAGTACAGCGCCCCAACGTTGGTGGTGGGTGTCTTGCCGTCCTTGAGATAGGGCTGCTCGAGTGCCGCCTTTTGGTTCTCGAGCACGCTGTCGCCAATGATCTTGAGGGTGTCGACCCACACATGGGCCGATCGCACTTGCTTGGCGAAGCTGGTGGAGTCGATCACCGCGCTCTTGGCGAGCTGGGGCGTATTGACCAGGTGCATCAGGCTCAGCCGCAACGGCAGTTTGCCCTGCTGGTCGAGCTTCACCAGCGCTTGCGCCGCCGCTTCGGTGGCGATCGGGTTGCCAAAGTCCATGGCTGCGGTGAAGCCGTACTCCGACAACCCCGAGAGGATCCTGGGCAGTGAACGCTCGATGTCGGCTGCGGTGATCACCCCGGTGGCACGCAGCATCGGCACCGAGGCCGGGCTGCCTTTGATAGTGCCGGTGGGGTTGCCGTCGCTGTCGCGCACATACTCCCCTCCCGGGGGGTTGGGCGTTGCTTTGGTGATGCCGGCCAGCTGCAGCGCCTTGCTGTTGGCCCACATGGTGTGGATGGTGTGATCGGCCAGCATCACCGGCCGGTCGGGCACCACGGCATCGAGCCACTCGCGCTTGGGCCCCGTCTCGCCAAACAGCAGGCCGTTGTAGGCCGAGCCAAAGATCGCCGGCTTGCTGGGGTTGGCGTCGGCGTAGGCCTTGAGCTTGCGCTGAATGTCGGCCAGGCTGTCGGTCATCGACAGGGTCACGCCACTGGTGGTGGCTGCCCCCATCAACACGTGAATGTGGGATTCGACGAACCCCGGCAGCAGCAGCTTGCCCTTGAGGTCAATGGCGCGGCTGCCCTTGCCGATGAAGGCGCGGGCACCTTGGTTGTTGCCCACGTAGACGATCTGGTCACCGCGTACGGCCACGGCCTGGGCCCAGGGCTGCTTGGGGTTGACGGTGTAGATGCTGCCGTTCAGCAGGACGTAGTTGGCCGGCTGCTGTTGCTGCTGCTGACGCGCCGGTTCGGTCGCCGGTTTGCTGTGCACCAGTAGGTGCATCTCTCCCGCCGCGATCAGCCCAAGGGATGCCACCAATGCCATCGCAGCTCGGGGTGCGCGCAATGAACGGCTCATCGTTCCGTGTAGCTTCTGGCCGGCAATGTAAGGGCACTCTCGCGTTGCGACGTCGTCGCGCTCTGGCTCTAGCTCTGGTGCTGGGCGCACAGGCTGCTGCGCAGCCCATTGCTTCAGCTCGGCCCATCACAGCAGAGCTCAAGCAGTCTCAAGCATCCATCCCTTCCATCGCTCCGCATCTCAAGCAGCAGCTCGAGCGCCTGGGGGTCAAGCTTGATCTGTCGCTCACCGGGTTTGTGCAGGGCCAGGCCAGCGGCAGTGACGCTTCGGCCACGATCAATGCCCTAACTGGCCGCGCCACCGGCACGGGCACCGATGGCAGTGGTCGTTTTGATGCCTTGCTGGAGCTCGATTCAACCCGCCTGGGGCTGTGGCGTGGCGGTCACATCCATGCCCATCTCGAGGTCGAAGGCGGCGGGCTGCCTGGCTGGCGCGGTGGTGCTTTCTGGCCGGTGAATACGGCGGCGATCCTGCCACTGACAGAGCCTGGTCAATGGAGCCTGAGCTCGCTGTACATGCGCCAGCGCTGGGGCGGCACCCGTTTGTTGGTGGGCAAGGTCAATGTGATCGACCTGCAGGCCCAGAACCCTTTTTTTGGCGGCTGGGGCATCGATCGTTTTCAGAACCTGGCCTTGGTGCTACCGCCCACCGGCGTTACCCCAGCGACTTTGATGGCGGCCTCGATCAGTCAACAGATCGGCGAGGTCACGCTGGGCGCCATGGCCTTTGACCCCAATGACCGCACCTTGAACAGTGTCGACAATCTGTTCGCCGATGGGGTCAATCTGTCGCTCTCGGCCCAGTGGAACGGACGCCTGTGGCAACGCAGCAGCAATCTGGGTGTCGCCTACACCCTCAGCACCCGGCAATCGGTCTCACTGGAAGAGACCTTTGTGCCCTCTGAGCTGCGGCAGCGGGGCCTGATCAGCCCCAGCAATCTCACCATCAATGTGGGCCACATCCTCTGGCCATCGCCCGTGCGGGCTGGTCAGGGGATTGGTGTCTACGGCAGATTCGGCGTGACAGGCGGCGACCCCAACCCGATCCAGTCCTCCCTGGCGATGGGGATCAGCGGCCAGGGGATGTGGCGATCCAGACCCCTCGATGGATTTGGTGTGGGCGTCTACCTCTACAACTGGAGCAGCGGCCTGCAGACGACACTGCAGACCCCGCTGCAAGCGGAGGTGGGTCTGGAGATGTTTTATAACCTCGCGCTGACGCCCTGGCTGACCCTGAGTCCGAACCTGCAGGTCATCCAGCCGGCCACGGCAGGCTCACCGCTGCTGACGGTGTTGGGACTGCGCAGCCGCGTTCGCTTCTGAGGCCACCCTCCAGAGACGTCGCTGCGGTTTTTCCCTACTCTGCAGCCGTGCAGATGATCAACCTGTTGTTCTAATGACCACCACGAGCGGTACCCCGTTCAACGATGGCCCCTCGCTGCTGGGCCAGCCGCGGGTGATCCCTGGCCCCGGGCCCGCTGCGCACAACGACAGCCGCCACGACTGGGTCTACGAAAAGCCCCTCAACGACCCGGCGATCGCCGAAATCTGGTGCTATACACCGCGCATCAGCTACAGAGCCGGTGAGGTCATTGACTTCCACGTGCACAGCACCCGGCCCAGCTTTGAGATCGAGATCACGCGGGATGGCCCCAACCCAGAGCGGGTGTTTTTGCAGAGCGGCATTGCGGCAACGGCCGTGCCGACACCCGATCGCGCCCATGTGGTGGGTTGCGATTGGCCGGTGGCGTTTCAGCTGACGGTCGATCCGGCCTGGCGCTCGGGCTTCTATGTGGTGGTCGTGCGGCTGCGCGAACCCGGCGGCGAGGTGTTCGAGCGTGAGCACTTCTTTGTGCTCAAACCTTCGGTGCCGGCAGTCACCAGCTCGATCGCCTTTGTGGTGTCGACGTGCACCATGAACGCCTACAACGACTGGGGCGGCGGCAACAGCTACCACGGTGAGGGCGGCACGCCGCGCTTCAAACAGCCCAATGCCCGCACGTCGTTGCGGCGTCCCTGGAGCCGGGGTCTGGTCAAGCTGCCCATCGGTGCGCCCCGGGCCGTGTCGACCGCTGAGCTGCCCCCCTTTGCGGTGCCCCAGCTGCCGGCCCACCCCTGGGCCCATCACTACGGCTACGCCCGCGACTATGCCGATGCCAGTTGGGCGCTCTACGGCAAGTTGTTTGTCGATTGGGCCGAAGCCAATGGATACACGCTGGATTACTACAGCCAGCACGATCTGCATGACGACCCGCAGACCCTCGTTCCCTACCGGCTGTCGGTGATCGTCGGCCACGACGAATACAGCAGCTGGCCGATGCGCGAAGCGATCGAGAACCAGCTGGCGGCTGGTGGCAACCACGCGCGCTTTGCCGGCAACAACATCTGGCAGGTGCGCTACGAGGACGGCGGCACCACTTTTGTGAACCACAAAGACGAGACCACCGACCCGCTGCTGGGCACCGATCAGGAGCGCTATGTGAGCAATGCCTGGGATCTGCCCTGCACGGGCTGGCCCGTGGCGCAGACCTTTGGGCTCACCGGTTCAGGCGTGATCCATGCCATGTATGGCGGCGCGGCTCCTCGCGCCAGCGGCGGCTTCACGGTGTATCGGCCCTGGCACTGGAGCCTGGAGGGCAGCGACCTCTACTACGGCGATGTGATCGGTGGACGCCCCGACTGCATCGCCGCCTACGAGATCGACGGTTGCGATTTCACCATGCGCGACGGCTTGCCCTATCCCACCGGTAAGGACGGTGCACCCGACAACCTGGCGATCGTGGCGATGGCACCGGCGCTGATGCATGAAGAGGATCACTTCCAGGCCAGCACCGCCAGCCAGATGAATTCCGTGTCCACCCCCGCCATCAAGGGTGACAGCACCGGTCTGCCCCACCTTGAAGAGCACGAAGGTGCCAAGCACCCCCGCTATGGCGCCGGCATGATCGCCAGTCATGACCGTGGCGTTGGCCCCGGCGATGGCACCGTGTTTGTGGCCGGCAGCACCGACTGGGTGGTGGGTCTGCAGCGGCGCAATTGGTTTGTGGAGCGCATCACCAAAACCGTGCTCGAGCGCCTTTCAGGCCCCAGGCCGAAGGCTGAGTCCGCGAACTGACTCAGACCCCGGACTCTGACGCATCCCCGCTCGGATCTCTTCCCTCAAGTTCAGTCGCACGTTGATCCAACCGTTCCCACCATGACCCTCCAGTTCACCCCCAAGACCGCAGCAGAGCGCCAGGCCTTTCTTGAGCAGGCCGACGCCGCCAAGGCCGAAGCTGACCGCCAGGAGCAGCGGCTCCGGCGCGAATGGTTGCCTACCCTCAGGTACCCCTTCCAAGAGCCGATCAGCCACCCCAAGATCGTGGTGGAACGGGTGATGGTGCCGATGCGCGATGGCGTGGCCCTGCGCACCCACATTTACCGGCCGGTGGCGGAAGGCCGTTATCCGGTGCTGTTGATGCGCGGGCCTTATGACATGAACGCCACCCTCGACAAGGCACCGACGTTGCTGCGAGAACTGGCCCGCCGAGGCTATGTCGGGGTGGCCCAGGACGTGCGCGGTCGCTTTGGCTCCGAGGGCGAGTTCACGGCCC
>JBJOHB010000081.1:0-3054 GCA_046047915.1 Cyanobacteriota bacterium | reverse complement strand
TGGCCAACCGGGCTGGCCGGGCTGCTGCTGCGGCCCGCGCTCAGCGGTCTGTTGGGGCTGGCGGCCTACGGCGTCGTGGCCTCCTGGGCCGGTGTGCCCGAGGCCCGGCAGTTGCTGGGCGGCCTGCGCCGCCGTCTGCCGCTCAGGACCGGTCCCTGAGGCGCACCTCGCGCTCCTCGCGCACATGCACGGGGATCTCGAGGTGCGAACGCCCCAGCATCTGGGGGCCTTCGACTGAGTAGATGCGGGCCTCGATGCCGAACTCCTTGAAGGCGGTCTCGAGCTCCTGCAGCAGGGCTTTCTCGACCTGGGCCTCGGCGTCGACCATGCGGCCGATCAGGCGGCTGCCCAGCCGGCCGATGCGTTGGCTGACCACCTCCCGGGCATTGGTGACTTCGATGACCAGCACGGCCCGAGGTGCGCAGCAAGGGCAACCCTAGTGGTGGGTGCTGCGCCGTTCACTCAGGCGTCCAGGTCCTGCAACACATCCTCCAGATCGCGCAGCTGACCGGGGGGCACCAGGCGCGCCAGCGGCAGCCGGGTGGCGCCGCCCCCGATCGGTACGTGCACCGCCTCGAGCGCCTGCCGGGCGCACACGGCCGGCCCCTGGTCCAAGCGGGCGGCGCATTCGATCGCCAGCGCCTGGGCCAGGCCGGCATCGCCCAGGTACAGGTGCCAGCCGGCCACTTGCAGGTACAGCCGCTCGCCCAGGGCGGTTTCGAGCTGTTGGATCTGGTCGGCGGACAAGGTCATGGCGTCTCCTCGGGTTCGCGGCCAGGTCGCAGGGCGATCACTACCCCACCATGGACCACCAGCAGGGCCAGCCAGCCCAGGCTGAGCCAGCCCAGGTGCTGCCAGGGGTGCCGCAGCTCTTGCACCACCCAGAGGCCGCTGTTGAGCGCGGCATAGAGGGCCGCGTGCAGGGTCAGGTTGACGATCCGATCGAAGTGTCGGTAGGTGGGGTCCTCAGGATTGGCGGGGCCGTACCAGCGAATCGGCATGGAAGAGAGGGCGAAGGGATTTGACGGATGGGCCCTCCGTGCGCTGAAAATGGTCCCATGCGCTTGTAGCTCAGCGGATTAGAGCATCTGACTACGGATCAGAGGGTCGGGAGTTCGAATCTCTCCAGGCGCGCTACCCCCCAACCGCCCCACCGGGCGGTTTTTTATTGGTCGGGCCGGCTGCCTACGATCGATGCATTCGTTTGCCGCCTTCGCCGCCCATGTCTGCCAGCAGCGACGCGCCGATCAACCAGTCGCTGGCCAGTGCCGACCCGGCTCTTGCGGCCCTGATCGGCCTTGAGGAGCAGCGCCAGGAGACCCACCTCGAGCTGATCGCCAGTGAGAACTTCGCCTCACGCGCGGTGATGGAGGCCCAGGGCTCGGTGCTGACCAACAAGTACGCCGAAGGCCTGCCCGCTAAGCGCTACTACGGCGGCTGCGAGCACGTCGACGCGATCGAGGAGCTGGCGATCACGCGGGCCAAGCAGCTGTTTGGCGCCGCCTGGGCCAACGTGCAGCCCCACAGCGGCGCCCAGGCCAACTTTGCGGTGTTTCTGGCGCTGCTGCAGCCCGGCGACACGATCCTGGGCATGGATCTGAGCCATGGCGGTCACCTGACCCACGGCTCGCCGGTGAACGTCAGCGGCAAGTGGTTCAAGGCCGTGCACTACGGCGTCGACCCCCAGACCCAGCAGCTCAACTTCGACACGATCCGCCAGCTGGCGCTCGAGCACAAGCCCAAGCTGATCGTTTGCGGCTACTCGGCGTACCCGCGCACGATCGACTTTGCGGCCTTCCGGGCCATCGCCGACGAGGTGGGCGCCTACCTGCTGGCCGATATGGCCCACATCGCCGGCCTGGTGGCCGCCGGGGTCCATCCCAACCCGGTGCCGGTGTGCGACGTGGTGACCACCACCACCCACAAGACCCTGCGCGGCCCCCGCGGCGGCCTGATCCTGTGCCGTGACGCTGACTTCGCCAAGCAGTTCGACAAGGCCGTGTTCCCGGGCAGCCAGGGCGGCCCGCTCGAGCATGTGATCGCCGCCAAGGGCGTGGCCTTTGGCGAGGCGCTGCAGAGCGGCTTCAAGACCTACGCCCAGCAGGTGGTGGCCAATGCCCAGGCCCTGGCGGCCCGCATTCAGGAGCGGGGCATCGCCGTGGTCTCCGGCGGCACTGACAACCACATCGTCCTGCTCGACCTGCGCAGCATCGGCATGACCGGCAAGGTGGCCGACCTGCTGGTCAGCGATGTGCACATCACCGCCAACAAAAACACGGTCCCCTTTGACCCCGAATCGCCATTCGTGACCAGCGGCCTGCGCCTGGGCACCGCGGCGATGACCACCCGCGGTTTTGACGAAGCGGCCTTTGCCGAGGTGGCCGATGTGATTGCTGACCGGCTGCTCAACCCCGACGACAGCGCCATCGAACAGCGCTGCCGCGATCGGGTGGCGGCCCTGTGTGCGCGCTTCCCGCTGTATGGCCGCAACCGTGCCCTCCAGCACGCCTGAGTCCGGCGGACGCCCGTAACCTGGCCCGCATCGGTGGTCGCCCGTGACCCTTGCCTACAGCCCCAACGCAGCCGCCCTGCTCACCTTCGTGGCCGCTGCCCTGCTCACGGCCCTGGTGGTGCCTGTGGTTCGCCGGCTGGGGCTGGCCTATGGGCTGATCGATGCCCCCGATGCCCGCAAGCAGCACACCACGCCGATGGTGCGGCTGGGTGGCATCGGCATCGTGGTCGGGTTTTCTCTGGCGCTGGTGATCACCTGGCGCTTCGGCGGTTTTGCCGATCTGCCCCCCAGCAAGGACCAGCTGATCTGGACCACCCTGGCCGGGGCGCTCTGTTATTTCGTGATCGGCCTGGCCGACGACCTGTTCGCCTTGCCACCCCTGCCGCGTCTGGCGGGCCAGTTGGCTGTGGCGATGGCGGTGTGGAGCCAGGGGGTGCAGATCGGCACGATCGAGTTGCCGTTCACGCCGCTGGTGCTGCCGCCGGCTCTGAGCCTGCTGGCGACCGTGATCTGGCTGGTGGGGATCACCAACGCGATCAACT
>JBJOHB010000080.1:0-9061 GCA_046047915.1 Cyanobacteriota bacterium | reverse complement strand
AGGCAAGAGCGGATGTTGAGTTTGGTGCCAAGATCAGCGTCTCTGTGCAGAATGGCTTTGCCTTTCTGCACAGGATCAGCTGGGATCCGTACAATGAATCCGAGGACCTGATCTCACAGGCAAGAGCAAGCAACGGCTTCACAACCACCCAATCCACTGCATGAAGGTGGAGATTCGGCCCTGATCCCTTACCCTTGACCCACGCCACCTGATCGTTTTGCTGGAGATCCCTCCCCCAAATCAGCAACACGCACAAGTTCTGATTGTCCAGGCAGCCAATCAGTCCGACGCCAGTTTTGCGCGCGCCCAGGCCAACAGTCAGGGACTGATGCGCCAACTACGCGCCATTGAGGCAGGCCTGCAGGGCAACGTTCGGAGCCTGACCCTGCAACAGGCTGTCGATCGAGGTCTGGCCACCAGCCCCCAGCTGGCGGTGTCGTACCGCGCGATCCAGCAACAGCAATGGCAGCTGATCGCCGCCCGCCGCGACTGGTATCCCAATCTGAGCCTGACGGCACGCCCCCTGTGGGGTTACCAGTTCAACACCACCATCAGCAATTACCAGCCCTACGCCAACTCGACCTTCAACACAGCTCTCGGCATCCCGATCACCACCTGGCAGGGTTTTTACACCAGCGCGACCCAGGTGAGCCCCACGAGCACCCTGTCGTGGACCTTCTTCAAACCGCAGCGCACCTCGGCGATCAACTCCCAGCTGGAGCTGCTCAAGCAGCAGCGCTATCTGTATGCCGTGTCAGCCCGCAGCCTGATCCTGCAGATTCAGCAGAACTACGCCATGCTGCAGGCGCTCAAGGATCTGATTCGCGCCTTTATCAATCTGAGCTTGACCAACCTGCAGGAGGTCAAGGTGATGGAAGAACGGCTCCCCGCCCGGCTGGTCACGGTGGCGGATCTCGAGCAATCCCGCACCCAGGCCCTGAACCAGATGTACCAACTGATTGAGTATGTCAATCAGTATCAGGCCACTTCAGCATCCCTTGCCAATCTGCTGGGCCTGGACGACACCACCCTGCTGGAGCCCACTGAGGGCTTCGGTCAGGTGCAGGCTTGGCCCCTCAACCTGGAGCAGACCGTGGCCCAGGGCCAGGCTTTGCGGGAAGAAGTCAAGGCCAACCTGGCCGCGGCCGATAGTTACACCTGGGATGCCAAAGCCCTGATTCAACAGTATCTGCCCAACCTGGCGCTGTTTGCCAGCGCCACAGCCAACCAGGGCAGCGGCATTTTTAACGGTGATCTGAGCGGTGTGACGCAGGGACCCGCCAACGGCAGCATCTGGAATCCCGGCGGCAGCCTGGGCATTGGGCTCAGCTGGCCATTGTTTGACGGCGGGATCTATGCCGCCCAATCGTCGGCCCGCAAGGCCCTGGCCCAGCAACAACGCGACCAAGCCCAACAGACACGCCTCGATATCAGCCAACAGATCAAGACCGCCTATGCCGCCTACAACAACCAGCGCCTGGCGGTCGAGAACAGCACTCAAGCCGTGCAGTCAGCTCTCAAAGCCCAGGCGGCGGCCCAGGCCCGCTACCGGGTGGGCATTGGCGACATCACCACCCTGGTACAGGCGACAGGCCTCTATGGCAGTGCCCTGTTCAACCTGGCCAATGCCCAGATGAGCTATGCCACCGCCTTGGCTTCGTTGTATCGCTACTCAGCGATCTGGCCGCCAGGCACCGAAGCGCTGGTCGAGCAACGCAGCCAGCAGCTGCGCTGAGCAGGCAGCAGCAACCCGTCTGCTCAGTAGAGCCAGGCTTCCAAGCTGACCACCAGCAGCATCGCCAGCGCTGCCACTTGAAAGTGCTTGTCATAGACATCGAGCTGACGCACCACAGCCGATCGCTGCTCGTCTGGTGTTCGCTGATAGACGTTGGACGTCCAGGCAAATAACACAAACAACGCCAGACAGATGAGATAGCTGACGGCGTACAGCCGATCCAGGTAAGTCAAATAGGGAGATGGGGGCAGGTTGGCGTTGTAGCCCTGCTGCAGAAACACCAATGTCAACAGTGCCGTCGAGGGGATGGCGATGCGTACATCACCCAGGGACCCCTCGAGGTAGGGCGAGATCAACACCATCACCAGGATGATGATTAGAGGGAGCAGGAAGGCGATAAAAGCGGGCCAGAAACTGGGGCTGTATTGGAGCTGAACCGCCAGTTGGCTGACCCGAACAGTCTGACCCTGGCCAAAATCGGTGCGGTAGGTGCGCAGCTGTGGAATGAGCACCGCCCTGTGCAACTGGTAGCCATCCAGACTGGCGTACTCGCCGATGATCCCTGGCTGGTTGGGCGTGGGCTCCAGCAGCAGTGGGCGACCTGCCAGCTCAGCATGCAATGGATTGACCTGCAGGGTCAGCGGCAGGGTGAGTTCGTTGAAGGGATAACGATGGAGATTCAGAGCGTGGAGATAAAACTGACTCGAAAAGTGATAGCTCTGAAACCAACGATCACCCCGTTGCACAGGCCTGGTGTGATCGGCAACGATGTCACCTTCCCAATCCTGAACCTGGTTGACGAAATCAATCAGTTGCAGGGGTTGCAGAGCATCCCGTTCAATGAAGTCCTGCACCGGCTGGGGCCATTCGAGCCAAAGGCGGCCATCAGCGCTGTAGGTCTTGTCCTTCAAGGACAGGTCGTACACGTTCTCGAGATGGATGCCGGTCCGGATCACCAACCCACGGCGCCACAGGGGCGACTGCCGGTCCAGCGAGCTCAGCAACGGCCGCTGCTCCTGTTGCTGGGCCCAGGGCATGGGCATGCCCATCGGGCGCAGCATCGGCATGCGCGCCACCGTCAACAGGCTGGAGATCGGCACCAGCAACAACACCACCACCACCAGCCCCCCCAGCAACAGCGGCGCGATTGCGGGGCGACGGCGCGATCGCCGGGATTGCGGCTGTCCAGGTCGTGGCTGATCACCAGCCATCGGCGATCGCCCTCGGCAGAGGTTTCAACGAACCAATGTGCCAGAACCTTGCCTGCCTGGTGCTGGTGACGTCCGAGCTGGCTCTGCAGGGGCAACAGACCTAGATTTTGACCAGTGATCGGCGCAATCGGCGTGCTGCGTGCAACCTTTGAGCGCCTGGTGGCCGGCATGGCAGCGGGCACGGTGTTGGCCTTTGCCGGCGCGACCGTGCTCGCACCCCAACCCGCCAGGGGCCTGGATTGGACCCTGCAAGGGCTGGCGTTGGGTGGCGCCGCCGGCCTGGTCACACCGGCCCTGCGACGCCGCCGACCGAATGGCGCCATGCCTGTGTCCGGCGGCAGCAACGGTTGGCGCGATGTCGTTGTGACGCGCAAGCAGGTCGAAAGCGAAGAGATCACCTCCTTCGAACTCAAACCGGTCGATGGGGGCCCCTTGCCGGCTTACAAGCCTGGCCAATTTCTCACGATTGCGCTCACCATCCCCGGACAGCCCAAGCCGGTCGTGCGCACGTACTCGCTCTCGGACTACCCCACCGGCAACGGCAACCCCGATCACTACCGGCTGTCGATCAAGCGCGAGCCGGCACCCCAGGGGCAGGACGTGCCACCGGGCCTGGCCTCGAACTTTGTGCACGACCACGTGCAGCCCGGCAGCGTGCTGCAGATGCGCCCACCCGCGGGCAGCTTTGTGTTGGACACCGGCGCGAGCACGCCGATCGTGCTGATCAGCAACGGCGTTGGCATCACGCCGATGATCGCCATGGTCCAGGCCGCCCTGGCCCAGCCCCAACCACGGCCGATCTGGTTTGTGCACGGCTGCCGCAACGGCCGGTTTCACGCCTTTCGCGAGGCGATCAACGACCTGGCCGCCAGCCATCCCAACCTCAAGGTTCACTACGCCTACAGCCGGCCGCTGGATGCCGACCGGGACCATTACCACAGTCAGGGCTATGTCGACCTGGCCCTGCTGCAGAAGCTGGTGCAGCAACCCGCCGACTATTTCCTGTGCGGGTCGGCCGCGTTCATGGACGCCCTGATCGACGGCCTCAGGCAGGCCGGCGTGAGCGAGACGGCGATTCACTTTGAACGCTTCAGCCGGGGACCGGCCGCAGGCGCCACCGAGGCGCAAGCGCAACCGGCCCAGGCCCAGGCCCTGGCGGCGGCCACGGTGACCTTTGCCCGATCGGCCAGGACGGCCACCTGGAGCGGCGACGACCCCGAACAGAGCCTGCTGAGCCTGGCCGAGGCCGAGGGCCTCGAGCCCCCCTATGCCTGCCGTGCGGGCGTCTGCGGCACCTGCAAGACCCGTCTACTCAGTGGCGAGGTCGACTACCTGAGCGACCCATCCGCACCCCTCGAACCGGGTTCGGTGCTGGTCTGCATCAGCCGACCCAAAAGCCAGGCGCTGACCCTGGACCTGTGACAGTCCGTCAAGGGTTCGCGATGGTTCAGCCAACGCCGATGCCAACCACGACCACCCTGCATAGATTTCGACCGTCCCTGCATTTTGTGGGTCTTCCACCATGCGCAACCGCACCCTGTCTCTGGCACTGATCGCCGGTCTGGGCTTCGCCATGCCCAGCGCCATCGCCGCCACCCCCCAGGGCCAACTGATCGCTGCAGCACCCCATGGCCAGGGCATTGCCCTGCAAAAAGCCGAAGCACCGGTGACCGGCACCGTGACGGTGAAGCATGACGGCGGCAAGACCAGCCTGGTGTTCAGCAAGGACTTCAGCACCAACCCCAAAGCCCCGGCCCTGCAGGTGGTGCTGGTGAAGTCGGCCACCCCCCTCAAGACGCTGAAGGCTCCCAGCTACCCGCTCAAGGCCGGCGGCTACACCCAGGTGGCGCCGCTCAAGAGCCCCAAGGGTGCCCAGACCTACACCCTGCCCGCCGGCGTTGACATCAAGGCCTATGGCTCGGTGCTGATCTGGTGCAAGGTGGCCAACGCCACCATGGCCTGGGCTCCGCTCAAGTGAACGCCAAGGGGGCCCTGGGGGCCCCCGACCAAACCTCCATGCGATTGATCACCAGCACGCTTCGCCTCGCTTCGTTGTTGATGCTGGGTGGTGTGTTCGGCCAGCCTTTGCAGGCCTCCACCCCGTTTGACAGCACACTTCAACCGCTGCAGCCGGCGCCCCTGCCCACCCCCAGCGAGCCGCCGACAGACCGCCGATTGTTGATCAACGGTCAGCCAATGACCGCCCCCCTGGGAGGAGCCGTCAGCCGCAACCTGTACCAGCAACAGGTCGGCGCCGAAGAACGAATCGTGGCCATCACAACGCGCCAGGCTGGTTATCGCGGACCGATCCACTACCACCCCCGTTCTGTCACCAGCTGTCTGCTGGAGGGATCGGTGACCCGGTACATCGACGGGCAGCAACCGCAGGTGCTGGTGACGGGCCAATGTTTCACGATGCCTGCCAACACGCGTGTGGCCGTGGTCGCGGGCCCCAAGGGCTACAGCATGCTCGATGTCTTCGTGAAAGATCCATCGGCACCGATCTGGATCCCACTGGAAGCCTCCAACCAATTTGACCATGTGCATTGATGCGGCTGTTGCGGACTGCGCAAGTGCTGCCCGGTGGTCTGCTGGTGCTTTGGCAGATCGGCTTTCAACTCCTGTATGGCTTGCTGGATGATGCAATCGCCGCAGACCTCGGCTTGTCACTTGGCGTGCAGGCTTGGCTTGGGCTTGCGTTCCTTGTTCCTTATGCAGCCATGCAATGGCATGCCGGGCGATGGGTTGATCGCTGGGGTGCTGAACGGGTCCTTGCCCTGGCGGCCTTGGGTTGCGCCATTGGAGCAGGCCTGTTTGCAACGGCTACCACAGCCCATGCGGCGTTCATGGGACGACTGATCGCCGGGACAGCCGCATCGTTTGCCTTCCCGGGGGTGTCACAGATGATCAGGCTGAACAGCAACGGTCGCCAGTTCAGCCTCGCCATGGCCCTGCTCGAAAGTTGCATCGGCTTTGGCTCTGCCGCGGTCACCCTGTTGTTACTTTGGGCACCAAACGTATCGTGGCGCAGCATCAGCGCACTTGAGGCCTTGCTGGCACTCATGTTGGCAGGATTGATGACTCCAGGCTGTCGCCGCGCCTGGCATCTCCCACCCCGATCAAGCCCGAGGATTGCTGACAACCAGACAACCGCGAAGGCCTCGATGCAATGGCCCATCGTGATTGCAGCCGCAGGGGTGTATGCATGGGAGGCTGGATTGACGTTTGCCTTTGGTGGCTTCTGGAGCCTGTGGCTTGAGCGTCAACAGATGCTCAACGCACACGACGTCACGATCGGCAACCTGGTGCTGTTTTTGGCTGTCGGGCTGGGGACGGCCGCCTTTGGCGTTTTCGCCACCACCAGGATCCAGCGATGCCGGTGCCTGTTGATCGGCACCACGACCGGCGGGATCATCCTGATCGGCCTGTTGAACCTCAGCGTGGCCCAACAGGGGCGTTTTCATCTGCCGGCTTACCTGCTGTTTGGGCTCAGCACCGCGGTCGGCGGCCTTGCCTTTGGTGAAGCGGGTCTGGCCGCGCCGCCAGCGCGCGTGGCCCAGGTGATCGGCCTGGTCAATGGCCTGGGCTGCCTGGCTGGCGGCCTGTTTCACGTGCTGCCCACGAGCCTGATGGTTCTCCCCAGCGTCGACGCCAACCTTGTGGTGTGGTTTGGACTTCTGGCCTTGATCGGCTGGCTCGCCGCGATCGATCTCTGGCGACGCAGCCGACTGGGCATCAGGCCCCGTCGTCGGCAGGGTTGACACCCAGGGCCGCCACCAGGGCCTGGGCGATGCTGCCGGCCTCGAGGAATTGCAATCCCAGGCCGGCCGCCACCGGCCCCAGGCCGCTGCCCCGCGGCACCACCGCCCGGGTGAAGCCCAGCCGGGCCGCCTCGCCCAGGCGCAGTTCGAGCTGGCTGACCGGTCGCAGCTGGCCCCCCAGCCCCAGCTCGCCGATCAGCACCGTGCCGGGCGGCAGGGTCAAGTCCCGGTAGCTGGCCACCACCGCCGCGGCCACCCCCAGGTCTGCCGCTGGCTCTTCGACCTCGAGACCGCCGGCCACCGCCAGATAGCAGTCAAAACGGGACAGGGGCAGGCCCATGTGCTTTTCCAGCACCGCCAGGATCTGGTGCAGCCGGTTGACGGCGATGCCGGTGGCGCTGCGGCGGGGGCTGGCGTAGCTGGTGGTGCTGACCAGGGCCTGCAGCTCGACCACCAGGGGCCGGGTGCCCTCGCAGGCCACGATCGTGGCGGTGCCGCTGCTGGGTTCGTCGCCGCCCAGAAACAGTTCGCTGGGGTTGGTGACCTCGGCCAGGCCGCGGTCGCGCATTTCGAACACCCCCAGCTCGTGGGTGGCGCCAAAGCGGTTCTTGACCGCCCGCAGCAGCCGGTGGCTGGCGAAGCGGTCCCCCTCAAAGGTGAGCACCGCATCGACCAGGTGCTCGAGCACCTTGGGCCCGGCCAGCACCCCCTCCTTGGTGACATGGCCCACCAGCAGCAGGGCCGTGTGCTGGCGCTTGGCAATGCGGGCCAGGGCGGCGGCGCATTCGCGCACCTGGGCCACCGAACCCGGGGCGCTGCTGAGCTCACCGTCGTGCAGGGCCTGGATGCTGTCGATGATCGCCACCGCCGGCCGCAGGCTCTCGAGCTCCTGCAGCACCAGCTCCAGGTCGGTCTCGGACAGCAGCTGCAGGTCGGCCTCGGCGACAGCTCTGCTGCCAGAGGCCTGTTCGGCCTCGGCCAGGCGCCGCCAGCGCAGCTTGACCTGCTGGGCCGACTCCTCGGCACTCACGTAAAGCACCGAGGTGCGGGCCGCCATGGAGCGGGCGCTCTGCAGCAACAGGGTGCTTTTGCCGATGCCTGGATCGCCCCCCAGCAGCACCAGCGACCCCGGCACCAGCCCGCCCCCCAGCACCCGGTCCAGCTCGCCGTAGCCGCTGCCGAGACGCTGCAGCGGCCGCTCACCGACCGCGGCGATCGGCTCGGAGCGGCGGGCCTGGGCCGGCGCCAGCGGCGCATCGGGCGCGGCCACCGGCCGGCGGCGGCGCTGGTCAGCCGGCGCTGCCGCCGCCTGCTCGACCAGGGTGTTCCAACTGCCGCAACTGCTGCAACGGCCGAAGAACTGACGCGTCTGGGCGCCGCATGCGGTGCAGACAAACAGGGAGACGGGCTTGGCCACAGGCGACTGTTCGCGCAGAGTTGTGAAGAAAGGCGTCGCTCAGGTAACGAATGCCGCTCCTGGCCTTTTCAGTAGATCCGATCTGTTGTATCGCCGCGTCGCCAGGATGACGGCTTCTGCCACCCCCAAAGAAACGATCCTTGTCGTGGATGACGAGGCGAGCATTCGCCGCATCCTGGACACCCGCCTGTCGATGATCGGCTATCGGGTCGTGACCGCCAGCGACGGCGAGGAAGCCCTCGAGGCCTTTCACCAGTGCAACCCCGACCTGGTGGTGCTCGACGTGATGATGCCCCGCCTGGACGGTTACGGCGTCTGTCAGGAGCTGCGCAAGGAGTCGGACGTGCCGATCGTGATGCTGACGGCCCTGGGCGACGTGGCCGACCGCATCACCGGTCTTGAACTCGGGGCCGACGATTACGTCGTCAAACCGTTCAGCCCCAAAGAGCTCGAGGCCCGCATCCGCTGCGTGCTGCGCCGGGTCGAGAAAGAGGCCGTCGCCGGCATCCCCAACTCGGGGGTGATCAGCATTGCCGATCTGCGCATCGACACCAACAAGCGCCAGGTCTACCGGGGTGATGAGCGCATTCGCCTCACCGGCATGGAATTCAGCCTGCTGGAACTGCTGGTGAGCCGCAGTGGCGAGCCCTTCAGCCGCGGCGAGATCCTCAAGGAGGTGTGGGGCTATACACCCGAGCGTCATGTGGACACCCGGGTGGTGGATGTTCATATTTCCCGGCTGCGCTCCAAACTGGAGGACGACCCGGCCAATCCCGAGCTGATCCTCACAGCCCGGGGCACCGGTTATCTGTTCCAGCGCATCGTTGACGCCGTTGCCCCCGAAGGATCCTGAAACCGGCGGCCAGCTGGGCCGCCGCAACAAACCCAACCGCACGATTCGCCGCCTGGTGATCTGGTATCGCCGCAATGCGGCGGT
>JBJOHB010000079.1:0-2759 GCA_046047915.1 Cyanobacteriota bacterium | reverse complement strand
CGCAGTCGCTGACGATGGCTGCGCACATGGCGGCGAATGTCCCTGCGCCGGCCGTTGTGGGCGATCTCCCGGGCAGCTGCTTCAACGGCTGCCAGCACCGCCGGGTCCGATGTGGGCGCTGACCAGACGCCGAAGCAGCCGTCTGCAGCAGCTCCAAAGGCGCTGCCAGGGTCGTCGCGGGTTCGAGGGTCAGGACAAGCCATCGAGGCGCGGGGAGAGCAACGTCTCATCAGGGTTCCCACTGTCATGGGACTCCGAGCTTCGTGCGATCACCTGATTGCGTCCACCTGGTTGAGATCGGCTGCTTGCAATCAACTCCTTGCGATGAACTCGTTGCAAGCAACTTCTTGCAAACAGCTGCTTGTGATCACGGTCTTGGTAGCACCGTCTTGCAGCCCTCATGTTGGGGTTCCCTTTTGGGGTTCCCTTTGTGGGCATTTCATCCCCTTACCAGTGATTACATGCAATCACTGGTAAGGGACCTGGGACCGGTGCACTGTCGCTATGTCGCTATGTCGCTATGTCGCTGTGTCGCTGTGTCGCTGTGTCGCCGGGGCGCTGGCAGCAGTGGCGAGCGGGCCGGGCCTGACACCATCCGACCCTGGGTAGGGCGCGGTCCATCTCAAAGCGGATGGATGCCTCCCCCCAGGCTGGAGGCCTCTAACCAACGGTTGATGGGGGCGGGCAAGGGGCAGCGCTGACGGCTGCGGCTGTCGATCGCCAGGTGGCGGGTGAGGCCGGTGGCGGCGGTTTGGCCGCCGGTGCTGAAGCGGTAGCGCACCTCGAACCCGCCGGGATCGAGACGCCGCGGCGACAGCGCGATCGTCAGGGGGTCGCCGCACACCAGCGGCCGGCAAAAGTCGGCACTGCAATGCACGATCGGCAAGGCGACTGGCAGGCCGGCCGCTGGCGTTGGGAAGGTCTCGGTTGCCGTCAGGCCGAAGCGCTCGAGGCTTTCTTCGTAGGCCTCATGGCACCAGCTGAGCAACCGGGCGAAATGCATCACGCCAGCGGCGTCGGTGTCGCCGAAGCGCACCGTGCGGCACAGCAGCAACCAGGTGTCAGGGTCCATTGGAGCTGCGACGATGCCAACCACTTTGCCCCGACCGCCATGGCCGCCCCGTTGGCCTACGAACAGCCCACAATCAACAAGGCTTGGCAGGCGTTCTTGGCCCATGTGCCGACGATGCTGCTGATCTGGATCGCCACGGCGGTGCTGGCGGGCCTGGGGGCTGCCGTCGCCTGGGTGCTGGTGTTGATCGGCGTGGGCGTGGCCGGCGGCGGTGCCACTGGGACTGCCGGTGATCTGGCCGTTACGGCCGCCTCGGCCCTGGGGCAGCTGGCCCAGGTGCCCTTTTCGATGCTCTCCAGCCTGGTGGGAGTGCTGTTTGTGGCGGTGCCGGCGCTGCATTACGCCACAGGCGAGACGATCACGGTTCAGGCTGCCTTTGCGGCACTGCTGCGGCGACCCTGGCGCTATCTGCTGGCGGGCCTCTTCTTCTCGCTGGTGATGACCATCGGCTTGGTGCTTTGCATCGTGCCGGGCATCGTTGTGGCACTGGTGATGCCGATCTATGTCAATCGCATCTTCCTCACCGACCAGTCGATCACGGACGCCTTTGCGGCCTCGTTTCAGGCGGTGTACCGCTCGGCCAACGGCCCTGATTTTCTCGGGATTGAGATCCTGGCCTGGGTGCTGGTGGTGGTGGTGTCGGTGTGCACCTGCGGCCTCGGCGCCTTGCTGGCTGTTCCTGTGAGCAGCTTTTATCTGCAGAACGTGGCCTACCACAAAGGTCTGATCAGCTGAGCTGAGCTGAGCTGCGAGGCAAGGCGAGGCGTTCGATGGGCGCGTTCAGCTCGCTGGAAAGCCCGGGAACCCCTGGATTCCCAGGCCAAAGCTGAGCCACAACCGCCACACCCAGTAGGCCACCAGGGCCAGCGCCCCGGCCCCCAGCGGCCAGGCCGGCAACTGACGTGGCACCAACCGCCGCTGGCGCAGGGCTGTGAACGACCACCAGACCAGGACGGCGGCCACCACCGGGCCAAAGGCATGCAGCTGCAGCGAACCGGCCAGGTCGCCGCCCAGGGCTGCTGCTGTGGCCCGGGTCAGAAAGCAGGTGGGGCAGGGAATGCCGGTCAGGGTCCGCAGGGGGCAGGGCCACCCGGGCAGGGCCGGATGCAGCCCTTTGAGCCACAGATACCCCGTCACTGCGGCGGGCAACAGACAGCCCGCGTGGCGAAGGTGTCGCAGGAAGCGGTTCAGTGCTGTGAAGTGGTCAACTCAGCGCTCAACTCAGCGGTCGACCGACCCCATGATCACGTCGATCGAGCCGAGGATGGCCATGATATCGGCCACCTTGGCCCCCTTGAGAATGTGGGGCAGGATCTGCAGGTTGTTCTGGTCGGCGGCGCGGATCTTGAAGCGCCAGGGGGTCACATCGTTGTTGCCCTGGATGAACACACCGATCTCGCCTTTGCCGGATTCGAGCCGGGTGTACAGCTCGCCCTCGGGGATCTTGAAGGTGGGAGCCACCTTCTTGGCCACGTACTGGTAATCGAAGCCGGCGAATCCGCTGCCCTTGCCTTCGGCCAGGCGGCGGGCTTCCAGGTTCTCGGTGGGGCCGCCGGGAATCATCTCGCAGGCCTGGCGCAGGATCTTGAGGGATTCGCGCATCTCCTGGATGCGCACCCGGTAGCGGGCAAAGCAATCACCTTCTTGCTCCCAGGCGACGTTCCAGTCAAAGTCGTCGTAGCACTCG
>JBJOHB010000078.1:0-2730 GCA_046047915.1 Cyanobacteriota bacterium | reverse complement strand
CCAGCTTCGAAACCGATCTGGCCACCACCGAGCAGCTCACCGAGCGCTACGGCGATCAGATCCGCGCCAAGGGCTGCCTGCTGGTGAGCGAATCGGGCCTGTTCAGCCGCGACGATCTCGATCGCGTGCAAAGCGCCGGCGCTGATGCCGTGCTGGTGGGTGAATCACTGATGCGTCAGCCGGATGTGACGGCGGCCTTGGAGACCCTGATCGGCGGCTGAACCCCGCCCACAAAAAAAGCCCGGCCTGATGGCCGGGCTTGCTGAACTGTGGTGATCGGTGGCTGCACGCGGCAGCCGATCGATCACACCTTGCGGGAGTAGTACTCCACCACCAGCAGTTCGTTGATTTCGAGGGCGACCCACTCGCGCTCGCACTTGCTGATCACCTTGGCGACCTGCTTGTTCTTGTCGAGCTCGAGGTGGGGGGGGATGTTGGCCAGGCCCGGGAATTCCAGGTTGGCTTCAGCCAGCTTCTTGCTCTGCTTGCGCTCGCGGATGGCGACCACATCACCGGCTTTGCACTGATAACTGGGGATGTCCACGACGCGACCGTTCACGGTCACGTGGCCATGGTTCACCAGCTGACGGGCACCGGGAACGGTGGGGCCGAAGCCGAGGCGGAAGCACACATTGTCGAGACGGTTCTCGAGCAGCTTCAGCAGGTTGGTTCCGGTGGAACCCTCCTGGGCGCGCGCTTTTTTTACGTAGCGCACGAGCTGACGCTCGGAGATGCCGTAGTTGAAGCGAAGCTTTTGCTTCTCTTCCAGACGGATGGCGTATTCGGAGCGCTTGCGACGGGCTTGGCCGTGCTGACCGGGGGGATAAGACCGCTTGGCGGACTTACGGGTGAGACCGGGAAGGTCTCCCAAGCGCCGCGTAATCCTCAGACGAGGGCCGCGGTAGCGAGACATGGAATCGAGCGTTCAAGGGACAAAGGCGCACTGGAGCAGGCAAGCTGGGGAACACCCCTGCGGCCTGAAGCCATGCAGCGCCAACGATCGATCCTATCGGTTGACCCATTGGCTGCCGTGCTGATCGCCCTAATCGGCTTCTACCGCCAGTGGATCTCACCGCTGCTGGGGCCCCGCTGCCGCTTCATTCCCAGTTGCAGCGCCTATGGACTGGAAGCGATCAGCCGCCATGGAGCCCTGCGCGGCGGTTGGCTGACCCTGAGGCGACTGCTGCGCTGCCACCCCTGGACCCCCTGCGGCTGCGATCCGGTTCCCGACTGATGCAACTCGTTCTTTACAGCCGCCAGGGCTGCTGCCTGTGCGCCGGGCTCGAAGAGAAGCTGCGGGGCCTGGAGCCGGCACCGGCGCTGCAGGTGATTGATGTCGATGGCGACCCGAGCCTGCAGGCCCGTTATGGCCTGGAGGTGCCGCTGCTGGCGCAGGCCAGCGATGGCGGCGAGCCGCGGCTGCTGCCGCGGGTGCCGCCGCGGTTGTTGGGGGACGGCTTGAAGCGGTGGTTGCAACAGCAGCTCGCAGACGCCGACCTCGCCTAGAAAGGGCGCGACCGCGACCGCTGCTCTGATGACCCAGCTGCTGCATCCGTTGCTGCGCCAGGTTGGGCTGGAGCCCCCAGAGCACCTGGCCAACACCGCGGTGAGCAGCATCAGCTGCGATTCGCGCCGGCAGGGCAACGGCAGTCTGTTTGTCGGCATCGAAGGCACCCAGGTCGACGGCGGGGTGTACTGGCGTCAGGCCCTGCAGGCCGGCGCCTGTGCGGCCGTGATCAGCCAGGGGGCGGCGGCGGCGGCGCCACCCGAGCCGGACGCTGCGGTCCTGGTGGTGCCCAGTCCGGTGGCGCGCTGGGCCGGCGAACTGGCGGCAACCTTCTGGCAGGAACCCAGCCAGCGGCTGACGTTGATCGGTGTCACCGGCACCAACGGCAAGACCACCACCACCCATCTGATCGAACACCTGAGCGCCAGCACCGGTCACCAGAGCGCGCTGTTCGGCACCCTGGTGAATCGCTGGCCCGGCCACAGCGTCACCGCCCAGCACACCACCGCCTTTGCCGACGTGCTGCAGGCCCAGCTGGCCCAGGCGGTCGAAGCCGGGGCCCAGGTGGGCGCCATGGAAGTCAGCTCCCATGCCCTGGACCAGCAGCGGGTGGCCGGCACCCGGTTCAGTGGCGCGGTGTTCACCAACCTGACCCAGGACCACCTCGATTACCACCCGTCGATGCAGGCCTACTTCGAGGCCAAAGCGCGGCTGTTTGAAGCGCCGCTGCTGGTCGGCAGCCATGGCGGCCCCGAGGCCCGGGCCGTGATCAATGGTGATGACCCCTGGGGCAGCCGACTGGCCCAGGGGCTGGGGGAGCGTTGCTGGCGCTGTTCGCTCGAGCCCGGCAGCGATGCCGAGCTGCGCATCGAAGACCTGCGGGTTGACCCCACCGGCGTGAGCGGCACCCTGGTGAGCCCTCTGGGTTCAGGCGCGTTCAGCTCGCCGCTGCTGGGCCGCTTCAACCTGATGAACCAGTTGCAGGCCGTCGGCGCGTTGCTGCAACAGGGGTTGCCCCTGCCGGGCCTGCTGCAGGGGTTGGCCAGTTTTCGCGGCGTTCCTGGCCGCATGGAACGGGTGCTGGTCGGCACCCAGAAGCCCTTGCCGGCGGTGCTGGTCGACTACGCCCACACCCCCGATGGGCTGGCCAATGCCCTGGCGGCCAGCCGGCCCTTTGCCGCGGGTCGCTTGATCTGCGTGTTCGGCTGCGGCGGTGACCGGGA
>JBJOHB010000077.1:0-8516 GCA_046047915.1 Cyanobacteriota bacterium | reverse complement strand
GATGACTACAGAAGGATCCGAAGCGCGTTGGACCATGCGAGAGCCCACCCCAACCAAGAGTTTCGCGGCGGTCTCGACAATCGCTTCTTTCTGACCCATTTGCCGTGGCTGAGTTTCACGGGCATCCAGCACCCCTACACGCCGGCCTATGGCTCCATTCCTTTGATCAGCACAGGCCGCAGCTTCCTGCAGGATGACAAGGAGATGCTGCCGATTGCCGTGCAGGCTCACCACGCCTTGGTTGACGGTGTGCATGTTGCGCGTTTCCTGGAGCAGTTGACGCGTTTGTGTCGTCATCCTGAGGTGGTGATCGATGCTCTCCCTGAGGCCCTTGGCTAGCGATTTGGGTTGTTGGATCCAGCTCAGGAAGGCCATGACGATCGGGGCTTCAGCTGGGTACTGCCGGAATTTGACCCGCGGCTTCGAGTTCGGCCAGAAAACCAAAGGCGTGCGGATCGCTCAGTCGCTCAGGGAACAGCACCCCATCGAGGTGATCGCACTCGTGCTGCACCACGCGGGCGTGAAAGCCCTCGACGGTGCGATCGATCGACTCACCCGATGGCGTTAAGCCGCGGTAGTGCAGCCGCTGCCAGCGGCGGACGCGCCCCCGTAGGCCCGGCACGCTCAGGCAACCTTCCCAGCCTTCCTGTTGCTCGGCACCCAGGGGGGTGAGCTCGGGATTGATCAGGGTCGTCGGTGGGATCGGTGGCGCCTCGGGATAGCGGGGGTTGATCTGACCGCTGCCAAACAGCACCACCCGCAGCGGCACGCCGATCTGGGGAGCGGCCAGCCCGGCTCCGTTGTGCGCCGCCATGGTGTCAGCCAGATCGATCAACAGCTGGGCCAGTGCGGGATCGGCTAGGTCCTTCACCGGTGCTGACACCTGGCGCAGGCGTGGATCGCCCAGTCGCAGGACCTTGCGAATGGTCATGGCCGAGGGGGCCTTGACGGGTTGGACTTGCTCGATGCGTTCATTTGTACTATTGGTAAATCCTTCAACGCGTTTCCGCCGTGGGCCTGGAATCAGGCTTGCGCACCTCCGGTGGTTCTCCGCCAGAGTTGGGCAAGGTTCAACGTGCCGTTTGGCTGGGCCTTGACCGCCAGGGCTGGGTTCAGGCCGTCGGCGGTGCTGTGATCGGTCTCATTGCGCTGTTCAGCTCCTATGACCACATCCACATCTTCTCCCGTTCCATCCGGCTCGACCAGCAATGGGGCGTCTGGCTCATCGCTGCCTCGCTGGCGGTTGTTCTTGTCTGAGCTGTGCCATACAGCGCGCCACCTGGGCGCGACGCTCAATTGGCATCGCGATCCCGGCTACGAGCAGCGCATGCTCTGCTCACTGCCCGAGTCCAACTCGAGCCCAGCGAGCTCAACCGCGCCCGATTGACGGCGTTTCTGCCGATGCTGGCCATCGATGGCGACGGCTGAACCAGCAGCTCAGAAATACACGTCGACGCTGCCGCGGCCGCTGGTCTTGAGCCAGTTCTGGGCTTCGATGTAGTTGTTGGGCGCCAGACGGATCGCCTTGCCCCAGAACTCGGCGGCCTGGTCGTACTGGCGATCGGCTTCGTCGGCATCGCCGCGCTCTTCGGCCAATGAGCCCAGGTGGTGGTGGATCACCGCCATGTTGTTCAGAGCCTGGGGCATCTTGCCGTTGAGCTCTAGGGCCTGGCCGTAAAAGTCGAGAGCTTTGCTGTGCTCGCCGTTGGAGGCGAACACCAGCGCCATGTTGTAGAGGATGAACGCTTTGTCGTTGGGGTCGTCCTCGAGCTTCAGGGCTTCCTGGTAGTTCTCGAGGGCTTCGGCGTACTCGCCGTCGGCCTGGGCGCTCATGCCGTCGCGGTAATAGGCGAAGGCTTCCTTGGCCCGCTGGTTGGTGGGCAGCACCTTGAGGATCAGGTCGGCCATCACCGTGAAGCTCTTGTCGATGAAGTTGTCGTTGCGCTGGGAGCGGGGCACGGGTGATGGCGCGGTGGCCGCGCGGTCCTGGAGTCAGACCATCTTGCCGTCTGTTGACGGGGCGTGAACTCCCCTGGGCAATCCCCCTAGCCTGAGCCGACAGAGGGGGTCGTCGTGTCGACGCTGTTGCTCGAGATCGAGGGCATGAAGTGCGGTGGCTGCGTCAGCGCCGTCGAGAGGACCCTGCGCGAGCAACCTGGTGTGGCTGCAGCCAGCGTCAACCTGCTGAGCCGCACCGCCTGGGTTGAGCTGGAGGCCGCCCCGGCCGAATCCCTGCCAGATCTGATCACGGCCCTGTCGGGCCTGGGGTTTGGGGCCCAGCCCCGCGACCAGGGCGACGATCCGCTCAGCCGCCGTCAGCGCCAGCAGCAGCACAGCTGGTGGCAGCAATGGCGCCAGTTGGTGGTGGCCCTGGCCCTGGTGCTGGTGTCGAGCCTGGCCCATTTGGCCATGCTTGGCCTGCTGGGGCAGGGCCCTGTGCCATCGCTGCTGGGCAACCAGTGGTGTCACGCCCTGGTGGCCACCCTGGCCCTGGCGGGACCTGGGCGGGTGATCCTGTTCAACGGGGCCCGTGGTCTCTGGCATGGAGTGCCCGGCATGGACTCCCTGGTGGGCGTCGGCCTGGCCAGCGCCTACGGCGCCAGCGTGGTTGGCCTGCTGTGGCCGACCAGTGGCTGGCCCTGCTTTTTCAACGAGCCGGTGATGCTGCTCGGTTTTGTGCTGAGCGGCCGCTTCCTCGAGGAGCGGGCCCGCTACCGCACCGGGTGGGCGCTCGAGCAGTTGGCCCAGCTGCAGCCCGACACCGCCCAGCTGTTGGTGGCCCCGGGGCAGACCCGGCCCCTGCGGGTGGGCGGGCTGCGGCCCGGTGACGCCATCGTGCTGGCGCCCGGCGACCGGGTCCCCGTCGATGGGTGCGTGCGGCAGGGCACGGGTTGCGTCGATGTGTCGGCCCTGACCGGCGAGCCGTTGCCCGTGATCGCGGCGCCGGGGGTGGAGCTGGCCGCCGGCAGCCTCAACCTTGAGGCCCAGTTGGAGCTTGAGGTGCTGCGCAGCGGCGCCGACAGTGCCGTGGCCCGGATCATGGCCCTGGTCGAGCGGGCCCAGGCGCGCAAGGCGCCGATCCAGGGTCTGGCCGACCGGGTGGCGGGCCGCTTCAGCCTGGCGGTGCTGGCCCTGGCGGCGGCCACCTTTGTGTTCTGGTGGCAGTGGGGCACCCGCCTCTGGCCCCAGGTGCTGCAGCCGGCCGCCGGCCTGGGGCACGCCGGCCACGGCCTGCACGGCAGCCATGGGGTGTTGGGCCAGCACGCCGAAACACCGCTCGCGCTGGCGTTGCAGTTGGCGATCGCCGTGCTGGTGGTGGCCTGTCCCTGCGCCCTGGGCCTGGCGACGCCGACGGCGATCACCGTCGGCTCGGGTCTGGCCGCCCGGCGGGGCCTGCTGTTTCGCGGCGGCGATGCGATCGAGATGGCGTCACGTCTGGCCACGGTGCTGTTTGACAAGACCGGCACCCTGACCCTGGGACGCCCGCTGGTGACCGCCGTGTTGCCCCAGCCCGGCACCACGGTCGAGGACCTGCTGGCCCTGGCGGCTGGTGTCGAGGCCAGCAGTCGCCATCCCCTGGCCCACGCCCTGCAGCAGGAAGCCCTGCGCCGGGGGCTGACCCCGGTGGCCGTCACCGGGGCTAGCGCCGTGGTCGGCGAGGGGGTTCAGGCCGCCCTGGCAGGCGGCAGCCTCGCCCGGGTGGGACGGCTGGGCTGGCTGCAGCAGCATGTGCCGTCGCCACTGCCGCCCGAGCTGCTGGCAACGGCGACAACCCTGACGGCCCAGGGCGGCACCCTGTTGGCGGTGGCCAGCGGCGACGCGCTGCTGGGGCTGGTGCAGGTGGCCGACCAACCCCGCGCTGATGCGGCGGTCACCGTGGCGCGGCTGCGGCAGCTGGGGCTGGGGTTGGGGCTGCTCAGCGGCGATGCTGCGGCGCCGGTGCAGCAGCTGGGGGCGCAGCTGGGTCTGGCTCCCGGCGAACTGGCCTGGGAGTTGCGCCCCGAGCACAAATTGACCCAGCTCGAGGCCCGCCGTGGCGCCGGGCCGGTGGCGATGGTGGGCGATGGCATCAACGACGCCCCCGCCCTGGCCGCCGCCGACCTGGGCATTGCCGTTGGCACGGGCACCCAGGTGGCCCAGGACAGCGCCGATCTGGTGATCCTGGGCGACCGGCTCGAGGCGGTGCCCGAAGCGATCGGCCTGGCCCGCGCCACCATGGCCCGGGTGCGCCAGAACCTGGTCTGGGCCTTTGGGTACAACCTGATCGTGATTCCGATCGCGGCCGGGCTGCTGCTGCCCCGTTTCGGGCTGCTGCTGACCCCGCCGCTGGCGGCCCTGCTGATGGCGCTCAGCTCGATCACGGTCGTCGTCAACGCCCTGCTGCTGCAGGATGGCCCTCGCTCGGGGGCCTGAGGTTGCGGTGCGCGGACGATTCGTGGTGCTGGAGGGCATCGACGGCTGCGGCAAGTCGACCCAACTGCAGGCCCTGGCAGCGTGGCTGCCCCAGTCGGGCTTGATGCCCCCGGGGGCCGAGCTGGTCGTGACCCGCGAGCCCGGCGGCACCCCCCTGGGCCAGGCCCTGCGCCAGGTGCTGCTGCACCCCCCCGACGGCGCCGCTCCCCACAGCACCGCCGAGCTGCTGCTGTATGCCGCCGACCGCGCCCAGCACGTGCAGCAGCGGCTGGCGCCCGCCCTGGCGGCCGGCCACTGGGTGCTGAGCGACCGCTACAGCGGCTCGACCGCCGCCTACCAGGGCCATGGCCGGGGGCTGTCCCTGGAGCTGATCGCCCAGCTGGAGCAGATCGCCACCGGTGGCCTGCAACCGGACCTGACCCTGTGGCTCGATCTGCCCCTGGCCGAGGCCACACACCGCCGCGCTGATCGCCTGGGCGGCGGTCAGCCCGACCGCATCGAGGCGGCCGGTGAGGCCTTTCTGCAGCGGGTGCACCAGGGCTTTGCGGCCCTGGCGGCCCAGCGGGGGTGGCAGCCGATCGCGGCTGATCTGCCCTGCGAGCAGGTGGCAGCGGCCTGCCGGCAGGCCTTGCTCGCGCGCTTTGGCGCCTGATGCCAATGGCAGCCGGGTTGTTTGATGATCTGATCGGCCAGCGTCAGGCGGTGGCGTTGCTGATGGCCAGCCTGGAGCGCGGCCGTCTGGCCCCGGCCTACCTGCTGGCGGGCCCCCATGGGGTGGGCCGGCGCCTGGCGGCCCTGCGCTTTTTAGAGGGGGTGGTGGCGGGTCCGGCGGGGGATCCGGCCCTGCGCCGCCGCCTCGAGGCGGGCAACCATCCCGACCTGCTGTGGGTCGAGCCCACCTACAGCCACCAGGGGCGGCTGGTGCCCCAGTCCCAGGCGCTCGAGGCCGGGGTCAGCCGCCGCACGCCGCCCCAGCTGCGGCTTGAGCAGGTGCGCGAGGTATCGCGCTTTTTGGCGCGGCGGCCGGTCGAGGCCCGCGGCTGCCTGGTGGTGCTCGACGGGGCCGAGGCGATGGCCGAGGCCGCCGCCAATGCCCTGCTCAAGACCCTCGAAGAACCCGGCGATGGCCTGCTGCTGCTGATCTGCGCCGCGCCCGAGCAGCTGTTGACGACGATTCGTTCGCGCTGCCAAACGGTGCCCCTGGGCCGGCTGCAGCCCGACGAGCTGGACCGGGTGCTGCAGCGCTGTGCCAGCTCAGAAGCACCGGCTGACGCACCTGCCGATCCTCCCGCTCTGGCCGAGCTGGCGGCCGGCTCGCCCGGGGCCCTGCTCGAGCATCGCCGCCAGTGGCAGCAGCTGCCGGCCGATCTGACCGAGCGCCTGCAGCAGCTGGCCCAGCAGTCCGGCGCCCTGGCTGGGTGTGCGCCGCTTGAGCTGCTGCACCTGGCCAGCCGCATCAGCGACGAGCTCGAGGGCGAGCAACAGTTGTGGCTGCTGCAGTGGTGGCAGCTGTTGCTGTGGCGTAGCGGCAGCGGCAGGCCCAGCATCGAGCGCCTGAACCGCCTGCGCGCTCACCTGCTCAGCTATGTGCAACCGCGCCTGGCCTGGGAGGTGGCCCTGCTCGACCTCAATCAGCTGGCCTTGGCCTGCTCGACCCGTTCGCGGGCTTCGCGCATCAGCGGGATCAGGTCGGCCAGCTGATCGTCGCCGGGCAGCTCCAGGCAGTAGCCGGCGCCATAGACCGTTTTGATGAACCGGGGTTTGCGCGGATCGGGTTCCAGCTTGGTGCGCAGGTGCCGCACATGCACCCGAATCGTCTCGATGTCGTCATCGGGTTCGTACCCCCAGACCTCCTTGAGGATCAGCGAGGGGGCCACGGTCTGGCCATGGCGCTGCAGCAGGCAGTGCAGCAGTTCGAATTCCAGATGGGTGAGCCGCACCGGCTGGTCAAACCAGATCGCCTCAAAGCGCTCGGGCACCAGGGTCAGGCAGCCGAAGCTGAGGATCTCGTTGTGCTTGCTTGACAGCGGGCTGTGCTCACTGCGGCGCAGCAGGGCCTTGATGCGCACCGTCAGCTCTTCAAGGTCAAAGGGCTTGGTCAGGTAATCATCGGCGCCCGAGTTGAAGCCGCTGACCTTGTCCTTGGTGCCGCCCAGGGCGGTGATCATCAGGATCGGGATCTTGGCGGTGCGCTCATCGCGGCGCAGCCGCTGGCACAGGGTCAGGCCGTCCACCTTGGGCAGCATCAGATCCAGAAGGATCAGATCGGGATTGACCTGCATGGCCAGGGCCTGTCCCTTGATGCCGTCCTCGGCGCGGTGGACGGCAAAGCCGCCGTGCTCGAGATGGCCGGCCACCAGCTCGCGCATGTCGCCGTCGTCTTCGATCAGCAGGATGCCGGGCTTCATGGCACTGCAGCGATGACGTCCATTGTCCCGATTGGCGGTGCCTTTGGGCGGGGCTTTGGACCTGTCCAACGGGTTCAACCGGTGTCGCGGCCCGACCCGCTGCGTGCAGCATCGCGGAGGCCGATGCCCCAGATGGCAGTGGCAGACCTTGATCCCAGCTGCGTACAAGCAGCAGGAGCGGCTCCCATCTGCAGCGCCAAGGCCGAAGATCTTCAGGATCTCTTCAGCCTTGTTTGTTGCAATGGCAACAGTGAAAAACTCCCCGGGCGGGATTCGAACCTGCGACCAATCGGTTAACAGCCGACCGCTCTACCGCTGAGCTACCGAGGAATGACCCCCAACGGGGGACGTCCCATTGCTGGGACCGCATGACCTTACCTTTTGCCCCTGCCGGCCGGCAAGGCCCCGCTGCTGCGCTCGAGCTGTTGGCGCAGGGTCGCCCCCGACTGCCACGGGCCGGCCCGCCCGGCCGCCATCAGGGCGGCGCCGTCGCACTGGTCGAGCTCTTCGAGCCGGTGGGTCACCCACAGGGCGGCCAACGGCGCCTGGGGCCGCTGGGTGAGCCGGCGCAGCAGGCCCAGGATCTCCTCCTGGCTGGTGGGGTCCAGCAGGGCCGTTGGCTCGTCCAGCAGCAGCAGCGAGGCACCGCTGGCCAGGGCGCCGGCGATCGCCAGCCGTTGCTTCTGGCCGCCGCTCAGGGTGTGGATCGGCCGGTCCTCGAGCCCCGCCAATCCCACCTGGGCCAGGGCCTGGGCCACCCGGGCCCGGCTGGTGGCCGCATCCAGTCCAGCGGGCAGCCATAGCTGCAGGTCGCTGCCGCAACTGGGCAGCAGCAGCTGGTGGTCGGGGTTCTGGAACACCAACGCCATGCGGCAGGTGGCCGTGACCGTGCCGCCACTGGGGCTCAGCAGGCCGGCCAGCAGGCGCAGCAGGGTGCTTTTGCCGCTGCCGTTGCCGCCCACCAGCATCCACAGCCCCGCACGGGGGATCTGCAGGCTGCAGCCCGTCAGGGCGGCCCGTCCGTCGGGCCAGCGGTAATGCAGAGCGTCGATCTGCAGCAGCGGGGCCGCCGCCGCCTGGGGCGCTGCGTCAGGTGTCAAAGCTGAAGCCCGGGCGCTTGCCGCCACCGCCGACGGCTGATTTTTCATAGAGCTGCACCGCCACCACTTCGCTGCTGAGCAGGGTCAGGCGCTTGTGCTCCTCCTTTTCACAGGTGAGTTCCAGCAGGCGGGGATGGCCGCTGTCCATGCAGCTGCGCACCTCCTGATACAGGCTTTCGGCGGCGGCGAGCTCCTTGCGCTGCACGGCCAGGGGCATGGGGCTGAGCTTGATCGAGAGCTCGACGACGTACATCAGAAGGGGCTGCCAGGACTGGAGTCCATCCACTCTGGCGAATCGGCGAGCCCGGCCGCAGCGACTGGGTCTCGTAAGCACATGTGCTCATTTGGTCGCGATTTGCGCGTCTGCATCGGCCGTGGCCGCGCAGAGACGGCCTTAACCCCGTACCATCTCCGTGTAACGCTTCATGAAGCCTTCTCATGACGATCGCTGTAGGGCGCGCGCCGCAGCGGGGGTGGTTCGACATCCTCGATGACTGGCTCAAGCGCGACCGCTTCGTTTTTGTGGGCTGGTCCGGGCTGCTGCTCTTCCCCACCGCCTACCTGGCGATTGGCGGCTGGCTCACCGGCACCACCT
>JBJOHB010000076.1:0-4682 GCA_046047915.1 Cyanobacteriota bacterium | reverse complement strand
GGCCCTGATCAGCGATCGGCTGGGCAGCTTTGCCGAATCAACCCGCAGCCTGCGCTGAGGCGATCAGGGCGGGCAGGCTGGCCACCATGGTGTGCGCCCCCGCCAGGGGATCCAGCCACAGAAGCTGGGAGCCGTTGCTGCCGGTGGCGATCGCCAGCTGGGGTTCTGGCGCCGTGCCGGACGGGCCCAGCCCCGCCAGCAGCTGCTCGAGCGGGGCGATCGGCAGCAGCCGGGCCTGGCCCAGGCCTTCAAGGCCGCTGGGGATCAGGGGGCTGGCCGCGTCGCCCCAGGCCAGATCGTCACTGAGCCGCGGCGGGCCCAGGGAGGCGTCAGCGGCACGATCCCACTGCAGATCGGCCAGCACCCAGGCGCCAGCCCCACCAGGATCGCGGGGCAGCACCCACAGATCGCGCCCGCCTTCGCCCCAGAGGCTGAGGCTGCCGCCAGGGGGCGCCTCGGGCAACCAGAGGCGATCGTCGCCGCCGCCGGCCCGCAGCACCAGGCTCCAGTCGCCGGCATCGGCGCTGAGCCGCAGCCGATCGGCCTGCGGGCCCAGCTGCACCTGATTGAACGAACCGGCGGCCAGGTGCAGGCTGCCGTCCTGCACAACCCCCTGCAGTTGGGCCGTGTTGCTGCCGGCGCCCAGATCCAGGCTCGAGTTCACGATGGCCCCGTCGATCAGCAAGCTGTCGTCGCCGGCGCCGCTGCGCACGGCGCTGCGCTCGAGAGCCACGGTCTGCAGCTGCCAAGCGGGACTCTGCCAGTCGGGACTGTGGGGGCCGTTGATGGCCAGATCACTGCGGATCTCGATGCGGTTGTTGCCGCCTGCCAGCTCAAGGGAGCTGTCACGCATGGCGCGGTTGCCCAGCTGCAGCTGCCAGCCGCTGGGATCCAGGCCGGCCGGCAACCACAGGGTGGTCTGGGCTGTGAGCCGCAGCAGGTCATCGCCGCCGGGATCGAACACCTGACTGTCCTGCAACGTCGCCAGATCGAGCTGCAGCCGTGAATCGGTGCCATCGCTGCCCACCTGGGCCAGCTCCAGCCAGGTGTAGACCCCCAGCTCGGTCAGGCCATCACCCGCCCCTAGCAGCAGGGTGCTGTTGCGCAGGCCCTGGTGCTGCTGCTCGAGCAGCACAGGTGTGCCCCCCCAGGGGCTGCGTGCCAGGGCGCCCAGGCTGTGCTGCGAGATCACGCGCACCACGGGCAGCGGCGAGGCCCGCAGGTCGATCCAGGAGCCATCGATGGCCACCTGGCGCCCCTGCTGCTGCACCCGGGCCGCGCCAACGGCGGTGCTGGCCACCAGCGTGTCATCGACCCGCAGCAGCACCAACAGGGCCGGCGGGGGTTCGGCGGCGTTACCGGCCACACCGGCCAGACCGGTCCGACCAGTCAGACCCGCTCCATCCCAGGGCGCCAGCCACAGGGGCAGGCCGCGCAAGGGCGCGGCCGACGCCAGCTCCTGGGACAGCAGCGGTCTGGGCTCGGGCCAGCCCGGGCCCTGAAAGCCGCTCGGGCTGCCCGACACCGCCGCACCGCCCGCGGTCAAAGGGGCCAAGCTCAGCCACGGCGGACCCTCGCTCGGCGGCAGAGCTGGACCGAGGCGGCGACGCGGGCTGGGCTGGGCCACGGCCAGCGCACCACCGTCAGGCCCGTCATCGTTGGCCAACGGCAGCGCCTCGCCGCCAGGACCCAGTCCCTGGGCGGCGGCCTGCTCCTGAATCAAATAGAGCAGAACCAACCCCAGGGCGGCACCGCTGAACACGCCCTCGAGTCCCAGGCGCCGGCCGTCGTGTTGCATGGGCCCAGGGTGATCAGGGGCGCTGGCCCGGGGGGGCAGGCGCGGCACCTCTGCTGCAGGCCGCCAGCAACCTGCGCTGCGACTCCACCCTGACCTGCGGACTGGAATCGTCAACCCGAAAGCGCAGCAGCCAGAGGCTGTCAAAGTCACCGTCATCGACGTCGGGCATCGTGCTCCAACCCAGTCCCCGGGCCAGCTGGGGCAGACGGCGATGCTCCCAGGCGATCACAAGGGTGGTGCCCTCGTAGGTCGGGTCCTGCAGCAGCCGCTGTCCGATCGCTTCAGAGGCCTGCTCGGCATCGGCCAACACCCGAATGTTGCGGCCGCTGGCCACCGCCATGGGCACCAGGGTCTGATAGCTGCGGGCGTTCTTGCCTGTCTCCAGATCAAAGCCGTAGCTGGCCAACCGCAGCGCCTCGGGCCGCACCCCCAGACAGGCGGGCAGCCCCGCCAACTGCAGCGCCTGGCGCTGACCGATCGCCGAAAGGTTGTAGTTGCTGGTCTGCTCGCCCACCGGCCGGTCCTTGTGACCGTGACGAATGAGCACCACCTGCTCAGGGCGGGCCAAGGCCTCACCGCTGGCCAGGGTCAGCAAGGCCAACAACCCGGCCACAGCGCGCACGCCAGCGGCGATCGTTGTCAGCGCAGGCATGGGCATCAACGGCACGGGCTCCAGTGTTTGGCCTCAATCGCTCAGCAGGGGCAGCCCGGCGGGGGGCGTCACCAACAGCTTCACAAGCTCGGGGCGCAGCTGCTGCTTGAAGGCCTGCCACTGGGGCGAGGCGATCACGTCGCGGCTGATGGCCACCGCCAGACGCTGGCTGGCCTCCACATCGCTGGGGTAGTGAACCATGCAGTAGCTGCGTGCAAAGCCCCCCTGCAGGCCCACCTCGAGCAGCCGCTCACGGCGCTCGGGCAGCAGGTCGGCCAGCAACAGGGAAGCAGCGGCGTACCAGGTGGCGTGGCCACTGGGAAAGGAGTACGTGGTCTCGAGGGGCAGGCAGGGCTTGAGGGACGGATCACTCACATAGGGGCGCGGGCGGGCGATCTCATCTTTGAGGGCATCTTTGACCCCATCGATGCGCTTGAGAAACGCTGGCAATCCGGCAAACAGGGTGGGGGCGATCTTCGAGAGATCCGATCCCACCGCCGCATCAAAGGTGCTGACGTTGCGATACAGAAATCGCCAGCTGTGCACCACCGCCTCGGGGTAGCGGGAGCGCATGTTCCAGCGCAGCACCGCCAGATCATCAGCTTCGGCAGGCGAACCCGGCGCCGGGGGCCGGCCCACCACGGCGCGGTAACGCTCCATGTTCAGATTCAGACCCGAAGCGGGATCGGTGGCCTGGGCCTGCGCCATGGCCGACGGCCCAAACAGGCTGCCGGCCAGCAGCAGCACCATCGCCCAACGCCTCAACATGCAACCCCCTTGCCCATGGGATCAACTCTGCAGCAACTGGGTTAAGAGATCACCAGCGCGCCCCCTGGCCAGGCCCCCCTGGGCGAGTTCTTAAACAGATCCTCACGGCCGTGCACAACACTCGAGCAACCTTGAAACAGCGGAAGCGCCATGCCAAAGCTGATCACCCTGTTGCTGGCCGCTGGAACTCTGTCGATCGCAGCCCCGGTCTGGGCCGATGGTGGCCTGCTCGAGACCGTCAGCCCGACGACCAGCAAGGATCTGCAGCGCCAGGGATTGCTGTTCAGCGGTGATTACTACGGTGCCCTATTCGCCATTCAAGACAGCCAGAACGGAGCCCACACCGTCTGGGATGACGGCCTGCAGCTGAACCTGGGGCTCGATCTGGCCACCATCAGCGGTGTTAGCTCCATCAAGGGTCTGCAGCTCAACGTGCAGGGGCGCTGGCGGGAGCCGAGCGCCCTCGCCGACCCCAACACCTACGTGGCCGGCAACAGCATGTTTGATCCCAGCAACTGGGCCTCGGGCACCGGCTGGCGCTTTCTGCAGGCGAATCTGCAGTACACCAGCGCCTTGGGCACCAGCAACCCCGAAACCCTATGGGCGAAGGCCGGCTGGGTGCAACCCCGCTACGAGTTCATCCTGCAGAGCGGCTCTGACCTGGTGCTCAACAACGCCGTCAACAGCGCCAAGGGCGTGGGCGGCAACATCCCCTTTTCGTCGAGCTTCAGCACCTGGGGGGCGATGGTGCGCTGGATGCCCGATGCACAGACCTACCTCAAAGGGGGAGTGTTCATGGCCTACCCCGACGCCACCAGTTCCAGCAACCACGGCCTCTGGTTTGGCGGCAACCCGGCTCTGGGCGATCAGACCGGGTTGATGGGCATGGTGGAGCTGGGCTGGCTGCCGCAGCTGGGCAAAGCGCGCCTGCAGGGCCGCTATGCCCTGGGGGGCTACAGCTACGACAACCGCACCAAGGCCAGCGCTTCGCGCAGCAACGCCAACTACGGCCTGCAGACAGGCCTGTACCTGCAGCTGGACCAGCAGCTGTGGCGAGGCCTGAGCACGTTCAACCTGCTGAGCCTGGCGCCCCAGACCAACAACCAGTTCCCCCTCTATGGCCACACCGGCCTCAGCTACAGGGGGCTGTTCAGCAACCGTCCCAACGACACCCTGGTGGCGACCCTGGCCTACGGGGCCTATTCACCGAACAACCCAGGCCCGATCAAGTCGTCCACCGTGTTTCTGGAGGCCGGGTACCACCTGGCCCTGCGCTCGTGGCTGGATCTCTATCCCTTTGTGCAATGGTCGGTCCGCCCGGCCGGCACCAGCAGCACCGCCGATGCCTTCGTGATCGGCGTTGGCACCAAGGTGACGTTCTGATCCGGCACCGATTGGGCGCCAATCCCCTTAGGTCGCTCTTAACCGGATGACCACACGACTGTTCCACTGTGCGGCAAAACT
>JBJOHB010000075.1:0-3146 GCA_046047915.1 Cyanobacteriota bacterium | reverse complement strand
CAGCGGTTCCAGGCCGTAGATGGTCTGCAGCAGCTCGTTTTTCTGCGCCAGTGGGCCCTCCAGTCGCTCGCGCAGGCGGTCGCGATCGAGCAGGTCGATCACACGAATGCCGTTGCGCTCTGACTTGTCGGCATAGGTGGGGCCGATGCCCCGCCCGGTGGTGCCGATGCGGCGATCGCCGCGCCGCTGTTCCATCGCCTGATCCAGCAGACGGTGGTAGGGCATGGTCACGTGGGCCGTGGAGGCCAGCTTCAGGCCGCTCACATCGATGCCCAGCTCGAGCAGCATGTCGAGCTCGCCCAGCATCACCTTGGGATCCACCACCGTGCCGGAGCCGATCAGGCAGATCGTGTCCGGGTACAGGATCCCCGAGGGGATCAGGTGCAGCTTGAGCACCTGACCATCGACAACGATCGTGTGGCCGGCGTTGACACCCCCCTGATAGCGCACCACCACGTCGGCAGAGCGGCTCAGCAGATCGGTGATCTTTCCCTTACCTTCGTCGCCCCACTGCGCACCGATGACGACAACGTTGGCCAAGGACACAGCGGCCCGAAGCCGCTTCTAAGCACAAACAGAGAGCCTCTCAGATGGCCTGCCGTTTCGTCAAAGGCCGGCCACGGGTTGTTGCTTTAGGAGCCGAGAACCACCGTCGATTCGGCCTGCTTGAGCTCTTTGCTGAGTCGGGCCTGCAGGGCCTCGGGCAGCGGGCGGTTGGGGTAGTTGGCGTAGTGGCCGGCCAGGGAATTGAGCGCGGTCTGCATGGTTGTGAACGAGCTCAGGCCGTTGACAGCCGGGCGCGGCCGGTACCGGGCCATGTAGTCGTTCATCAGGGACCGGGCCTGCAGCTCGGCCGCAGGGCGCTCGGGGTCGTCGGCCGTCAGCCCGATCGTCACCAGCAGGCTGTCGGCCACGGCCACGGTGTCGTCCACGTAATTGCCGCTCAGACCGCTGGCCGAGGCATTGCAGGCGCTCAGCAGCAGCACCCCGGCCAGGCACAGGGGGGTCAGCAGCCTGGCGATCGGCCTGATCAGCGCTGCCAGTCCCGTGGCAAGACCAGAAAGCGACACGGGCATGGAAGCAGGGGCATCAAGGGCCCCATCCTAAGTGGGCTCCTTGAGCAGGCCGCGCCGACCCTGCACGAGCCTGGGCAGCAGCACCGTCAGCAGATCAGCGATGGCCAGGTCCTGGCGCTGACTGCCCTGCCGCTCGATCAGTTCGATCTGACCTGTTGCGGCGCCACGGCCCACCACCACCCGCCAGGGAATGCCGATCAGATCGGCATCTTTGAACTTGACACCCGCCCGTTCGCTGCGGTCATCGAGCAGGACCTCGATGCCGGCGTCCTGCAGGCTCGTGTAAAGGGTCTCGGCGAGTTGCGACTGGACCGGGTCGTCGATGTTGGCGGGAACGACCACCACCTCGAACGGGGCAATCGACACCGGCCAGCAGATGCCGTGGTCGTCGTGATGCTGTTCGACCGCCGCCTGGGCCAGGCGCGAGACGCCGATGCCATAGCAGCCCATCCACAGGGCTTCGTTCTGGCCGCTCTCGTTGGTGAAGCTGGCCTCAAGGGCCTGGGAGTACTTGCGTCCCAGTTGAAAGATGTGCCCCACCTCGATGCCGCGGGCCGCCTGGAGGCGCTGCTCGGGGTCATGCAGACAGGCATCGCCCGGCTGGGCGCTGCGCAGATCCACCGTCGTGATCCTCCAGTCCCCCTGGGCGCCCAGGCTCCTCCAGCTGGCGCCCACCAGGTGGGTGTCCGGCCTGCAGGCGCCGCAGACAAACAGGGGCAGGGCGCTGGCGGTGGCATCAGCCAGCCGCAGAAACCGGGGTTGCCAGCTGCGAGCGCCCGCCAGCACCCCATCGCTCAACTGCGGTCCCAGGCTGCCGAACGGCAGGGGGGCCAGGCCCTCGGCCTGGAGCTGGTCGGGGTTGATCGGGGCGATCTCGAGCAGGGCGCCGGCCGCCGGTTCGGCCGCCGCGCTCACCGCATTGGCGAGTTTCACCTCGTTGAGCTGTTGATCACCGCGCAGGCAGACCAGCAGGGGCTGGGGGCGCCCTTCGGCAAAGCGGGCCAGCAGCAGCAGCACCTTGACGGTCTGGCTCGGATCGAAACCGTGGGCGCTGCACAGCTGCTCGATGCTGGCGAGCCCCGGGGTGGCCAGCTCGGTCAGCGGGGTCGCCGGCAGCGGCTTGGCTGCAGGGGGGTGGGAGACGGCCCGTTCCTGGTTGGCGGCGTAACGGCCGTCGCCGCTGGTCAGGATCAGGTCCTCCCCGGCCTCGGCGGTGACCATGAACTCCTGGCTGGCCGAGCCGCCAATGGCGCCGCTGTCGGCTTCGACGGCCACGGCCCGCAGCCCGCAACGGGCAAAGATGCGCCGGTAGGCCTGGTCCATGGCGCCGTAGGTCTGCCGCAGCGAGTCTTCATCGGCGTGGAAGGAATAGGCATCCTTCATGATGAATTCGCGCCCGCGCATCAGGCCGAAGCGCGGACGAATCTCATCGCGAAATTTGGTCTGAATCTGATAGAGGTTGACCGGAAGCTGGCGGTAGGACTGCAACAGATCAGCAGCCAGGGTCGTGATGACCTCTTCGTGGGTGGGTCCCAGGCCCAGTTCTCGCCCCTGGCGGTCGTGCAGGTGGAACATGATCCCTTCGCCGGCGGTGTAGCCCGCCCAGCGGCCGCTGCGTTGCCACAGCTCAGCCGGTTGCAACTGGGGCAGCAGGGTCTCGAGGGCACCGGTGGCGTCCATTTCCTCACGCACGATGCGTGAGACCTTCTGCAGCACGCGCCACAGCAGTGGCAGATAGGCGTAGATGCCACTGCTGACCCGGCGGATGTAGCCGGCCCGCAGGAGTAGGCGGTGGGAGGGGATCTCAGCTTCGGCCGGGTCGTCCCGCAGCGTCACCAGCAGCAGGCGGGAGACGCGCATGGGAGGCATCAGAAACAGGTGGCCGGAACCTATCACCGCTGGTTTCCGGTGGGCACTGCAGGGATCGGAAACCTCTGGTAGGGTCGCTCCGTCCCGAGGTTCCCACGGTCGTCTCATGCTTCCCCAGACGATGCCCCAAGGCGGCCTGGGCGGTCCCCTGGCCACTGGTGCAGAGCTGGGACAGCCCCCCCTGATGGCCGCGGACAGCGG
>JBJOHB010000074.1:0-6122 GCA_046047915.1 Cyanobacteriota bacterium | reverse complement strand
TCGGCCGCCTGGCGGGCGAACTGTTCGGCCAGCGCCCGCGAGCGGGGTATCGCCTCACAGGCGCGCACCAGCTCCAGCGCCTGCTCAAGATCGCCGTCCTGGCTGAACTCGCGCTCGATCAGGCCGGCAAGGGCGGGCCGCTCCTCGAGGGCGTAGAGGGCCGGAGCCGTGAGGTATCCGGAGGCCAGGTCGCTGGCGGCCGGTTTGCCCAGCTGCTGGTCGCTGGCGGTGAAATCGAGGATGTCGTCCACCACCTGGAAGGCCAGGCCCAGCTGGCGGCCGAACCGGTAGAGCGAATCGAGCTGGCCCGGGTTGAGACCGGTCAACACCCCCGCGGCGCGGGCACTGTTGGCGATCAGGGACGCTGTCTTGCAGTAACTCTTCTCGAGGTAAGTCTCGAAGTTCTGGCCGGTGTCGTACCGAAACAGACCCTGTTTCACCTCGCCATCGGCGAGATCCATGATCACCCGGCTGAGCAGCTTGACCACTTCCAGGTCATCGAGGTTCGCCAGATGCCAGCTGGCCTGCGCAAACAGAAAATCGCCAGCCAGCACCGCCACGCGGTGGTTGAAGCGACTGTGAACGGTGTCCACACCGCGGCGGGTCGAGGCCTCGTCGACGACGTCGTCGTGCACCAGCGAGGCGGTGTGGATCATTTCGGTGATCTCCGCCAGGCGCCGATGGCGCGGCTCGAGTTCACCGACGGGGCTGATGGCCCTTGAAATCAGCAGCACGATCCCGGGGCGCAGCCGTTTGCCACCGGCCGCGAACAGGTGCTCGGCGGCGGCCTGCAGAATCGGGTGGCCAGCACCGATCAGGCTGCGCAGATCGGCCAGCAGGGCATCGAGATCGGCCTCGACGGGCTGGAGCAGTTCTGCAACCGTTGCCACGCAACCTCCGCTGTGGCGTGATCCTAGAAGGCTCAGGCCGGCTGCCGCTTGAGCTGAACCTGCTCGACCTGGGGTTCGCTCCCCAGCCAGCGGCCCGCCGCCTGGGCAAACGCCCTGGGGCAGCCGGTGACGCAGATCCGGCTCGCCAGCAGCGGTGAGAGCACGGGATCCTGCAGCTGCTCCCCTTCGGGCAGGTCCCCCAGGCTGGCCAGCAGGGGGCCCAGCCGCAGCACCGCTGCCCGGGCTGGGTCCACCAGGGCAATGCCCGGGGGCAGCAGCTCCTGCAGCAGGGGCATCAGCAGGGGGTAGTGGGTGCAGCCGAGCACGATCGCGTCAACCCCCTGCTCCAGCAGCGGGGCCAGATAGGTCAGGGCTGCGCGCCGCAGCTCTGGGTGCTGCAGCTCCCCCGCTTCGATCAGAGGTACAAAGGCCGGGCAGCCGACCTCGACCACCACCGCATCCGGATTGCAGGCATGAATCGCCCGGCGATAGGCGCCGCTGGCGGCGGTCGCTGGCGTCGCCAGCACGCCGACCCGAGCGGCGGTCAGGGTGGCCGCCACGCTGTCGATCAGGCCGACCACCGGCACGCCCGCTTCGGCCACGGCCACATCCAATGCCAGGGCATTGGAGGTGTTGCAGGCCATCACCAGCACGCCGATGCCCTGCAGCCGCAGCCAGTGGACCACTTCGGCGGCGATGCTGCGGATCTCCTCGGTGCTGCGTTCGCCATAGGGCACCCGGGCCGTGTCACCCAGGTAAAGGCTGGCCGAGTGGGGGTAGTGGGCATGCACCTGCCGCAGCACGGTGAGTCCCCCCAGACCGCTGTCGAACAGGCCTACCCGCAGGCTCATGCGCCCATCCTCAGGTAGTCGAGAATGCCTGCTGCCAGGGCGAGGGCCATGCGCCTGCGGTAGTTGGGATCGGCCAGCCGGTTGGCATCGACCCGACCGGTGACAAAACCCATTTCGACCAGGGTTGAGGGCATGGTGGTGCGGCGGATGACAAAGAAGCGGGCGGTGCGCACCCCCCGATCGGGTGTGCCGCTTGAGATCGCCATCATCTGCCGTTGCACCGATTCAGCCAGCAGCCTTGAGCGCGCGCTGGTGCCTGCCCCGGCAAAGTAAAAGCTCTCGATGCCGTTGACATCGGGCCGGGCCATGCTCAAGGCGTTGGCATGGAGGCTGATGAAGGCATCGGCTCCGTTGCCGTTGGCCAAGGACACCCGCGGTGGCAGGTCCACGTCGACCTCGCTGGTGCGGGTCATCAGCACCTGGACCCCGCGGGCCTGCAGCAGCCGGGCCAGCTGCAGCGAGACATCGAGAACCACATCGGTCTCGCGCAGGCCGCCGATGCCTACGGCGCCTGGGTCAGGCCCGCCGTGGCCGGGATCGATCACCACCTTGAACCGATCCCGCGGCACCACCGGCAGGCCATCGGCAGACAGGGGTTGGCTCGAGGTCGGAAACAGGGTCTGGGGGACCTGGGCTGCGGTCTGACCCTCCAGATCTCCTTCGCCCATAGCCAACAGGCCACTGGTGGGCAGACCGCGCAGGTCGAGCCGCCAGCGATCCGGGGCAGTGCCCACCAGCTTGAGCTCGGCGGGATCCAGGTTGATGCCCCGTTGGAACTCGAGCACCAGGCGGGTGGTCTGTCCATCGGGGCGGCCGATGCGCACCTGACGCACCGGGCCGCTGCCGCCGAGGGTGCGGCTGCGGCTGGGAGCTCCCGGCAGGTCGATCCACAGCCTGGGCCCGCGGCCCATGGTTCCGGCTTCGAAGTAGGCCTTGAGGGAGGCCTCGGGGCTGGTGCGCAGTTCGAGCACACCGCTGCGGCTCAGGCGCCAGGCCCCCAGGCTCGATCCGGCGGCCTGCACAGCCTGCGCGGCCAGCAGTGCCAACGCGGCCAGGCAGCCCGTCAGGCTGCGGCGCAGCAGGACCGGCAGGGACGCCACAACCAACGGCTCAGAACAGACCCTGACGGCGATGCCTGAGGCTGGGCATCTGGGCGCGCACCCGCAGGCCGTGCTCAGGGTCCACCGGGGCCACGGCCAAACCCGGGGCCACACCGGCATCGGCCAGAACGGTGCCCCAGGGATCGATCACCAGGGCATGGCCGTGGGTCTGGCGGCGGCCATGGTTGATGCCGGTCTGGGCGGGGGCTACCACGTAGGCGGTGTTTTCGATCGCCCGGGCCTGCAGCAGCACCTGCCAGTGGTCCTTGCCGGTGAAGGCCGTGAAGGCGGCCGGCACCATCAGCACATCGGCGCCATGGGCCGCCAGGTGGCGGTAGAGCTCTGGAAAGCGCACGTCGTAGCAGATCGACAGACCGATGCGCCCCAGTCCCGGCACCTCGACCACAGGTGGCAGTTCGGACCCCGGCTGCACGGTGGCCGATTCGCGGTAGGTGTTGCCGTCGGGCAGGTCGACGTCAAACAGGTGGATCTTGTCGTAGCGGGCCAGGACCTGGCCTTCGTGGCTGACCAGTTCGGCCCGGTTAAAGGTGGCCCCCTCGGCCGCCGGCACGGGGAAGCCGCCCCCCAGCAGGGTGACCTGGTAGCGACGGGCCATCGTCACCAAGAAGCGGCTGCAGCGCTCGGCCAGGTCGGGCGCTAGCTGCAGCCGTAGCTGGTCGTCGCCCATGAACGCAAAGTTCTCGGGCAGGCCCACCAGTTCGGCGCCCCGGCGAGCGGCCAGCTCGATCTGTTCTTCGGCGGCGGCGAGGTTGGCGTCCGGATCCGGAGTGCTGGTGAGCTGCACCGCAGCGGCCAGAAAACTGCTCACCACCCCTCCTGATTGGTGTTGCGCCGAACTGTAGAAGACGTACTCAGCTCTGACGCAGCACACCAGGCTCAGCCTGCAGCGGCACGATCTGCAGGCTGTCGACGGCGGCGCAGCAGGCAAAGTCGGCGTCGTGGTTGCCGAGGCCGATCAGGCGCTGGCCATGGCTGGCGGCCCGCAGGCAGGTTTCGGTGTCGTGGTGCCATTGCTGCCACAGGGCCAGGGCGGCCAGCATTTCGTCGTTGCCAAAGCGCACCCCCACATGGGGCGCCACGGCCAGTTCGGTGGCGGCCGAAGCCACCGCCCCTGCCGCCAGGCTGTCTTCGAGCGAGTAGTCGCCCTCCCAGCCGCTGCCGACGATCCAGACCCGCTGGCAGCCCTGCTCCACCAGGCGCCGCGCCACGGCGCTGCGGTTGGGCAGGCAGGCGGTCATCAGCAGCGGCACGTCCCGCACCGCCGCCAGCGAGCGGGTGCCGTTGGTGGTGCTCATGAAGATGCGCTTGCCGCCCACCAGCTCGGGCGTCACCGCCAGGGGTGAATTGCCCAGGTCGTAGCCCTCGACGCGCTTGCCGCCCCGCTCACCGGCCCGCAGCCGCTGCGCCGCGGGCCAGGCGCTTGCGGTGGCATCGAGCTCGCCCAGGTCGGCAAAGGCCTGGATCGCTTCGGCCCCGTTCTCCAGGGCCCAGGCGATCGTGGTGGTGGCCCGCAGCACGTCGATCACCACCGCCGCATCGGGGCCGCCTTCGGACACCGGCAGCACCTGGGGCACGGCTTCAGAGGTGTGGAAATAGGACAGTTGCATGGCTTCGCGGCCGCCGCGGCAGGTGCGTCACAGTAAGCACCGCAAGCCATGGCCGATGGTGTCCACCGATCTGAGCAAGGCGTCCCGTCGAGACCTGCGCGGCTATTTGCAGCTGCTCGAGGCCCGCGGCCAGTTGCGCCGGATCACGGCGCCCGTCGATCCCGACCTCGAGCTGGCGGCGATCGCCGATCGGGTGCTGGCTGCCGGCGGGCCGGCCCTGCTGTTTGAGAACGTCATCGGCAGCCCCATGCCAGTGGCGATCAATCTGCTGGGCACCCAGGAGCGGGTGCTCTGGAGCCTGGGCATGGAGAGGCCCGAGGAGCTCGAAGCCCTGGGCGAACGCCTGGCCCTGCTGCAGCAGCCCCGGCCCCCCAAAGGTGCCCGTGAGGCGGTGCGCTTTGGTTCGGTCCTCTTTGATGTGCTCAAGGCCCGCCCGGATCTGGACCTGACGCCCCCCTGTCACCAGCAGGTGTTCAAGGGCGAGCAGGTCAACCTGGACGCCCTGCCGCTGCTGCGCCCCTGGCCCGGTGACGGGGGGCGGATCATCACCCTGGGGCTGGTGATCACCAAAGATCCCGAGACCGGCACCCCCAACGTGGGTGTGTACCGGCTGCAGCAGCAGTCGAAGAGCACCATGACGGTGCACTGGCTCAGCGTGCGCGGCGGCGCCCGGCACCTGCGCAAGGCGGCGGCCATGGGTAAAAAGCTCGAGATCGCCATCGCCATCGGCGTGCATCCGCTGCTGGTGCTGGCGGCGGCCACGCCGATCCCGGTGCAGCTCAGCGAGTGGCTGTTTGCTGGGCTCTATGCCGGCGAGGGCGTGCGGCTGGCCAAATGCAAGACGCTCAATCTCGAGGTGCCCAGCCACAGCGAGGTGGTGCTCGAGGGCACGATCACCCCCGGCGAAGAGCTGGCCGATGGCCCCTTCGGCGATCACATGGGCTTCTACGGCGGCATCGAGGACTCGCCCCTGGTGCGCTTCCACTGCGTCACCCAGCGGCGCGATCCCATCTACTTCACCACCTTTAGCGGGCGGCCCCCCAAAGAGGACGCGATGCTGGCGATCGCGCTCAACCGCATTTACACCCCGATCCTGCGGCAGCAGATCCCCGAGATCGTCGATTTCTTTTTGCCGATGGAGGGGCTCAGCTACAAGCTGGCGGTGATCGCCATCGACAAGGCCTACCCCGGTCAGGCCCGCCGCGCCGCGATGGCCTTCTGGAGCGCCCTGCCCCAGTTCACCTACACCAAGTTTGTGGTGGTGGTCGACAAGGCGATCAACATTCGCGATCCGCGTCAGGTGATCTGGGCCATCAGCGCCCAGGTGGATCCCCAGCGGGATCTGTTCGTGCTCGAGGACACCCCCTTTGACACCCTCGATTTCGCCAGTGAGCGCCTGGGTCTGGGGGGCCGGCTGGCGATCGATGCCACCACCAAGATCGGACCTGAAAAGCGCCACCCCTGGGGCGAGCCGCTGCGGCGCCCGGCCGAGCTCGAGGCGAGGCTCGACGGCCGCTGGGCCGAACTGGGCCTGGCCGACATCGGCACCAGCGCGCCCGATCCGGCGTTGTTTGGCTACACCCTCGAGCACGTGCTCGAGCGACTGGCGGGGCAGTGCTGAGCCGGCAGGCCAGCCACGCCCTCAAGGCCCTG
>JBJOHB010000073.1:0-11391 GCA_046047915.1 Cyanobacteriota bacterium | reverse complement strand
TTGACCTGCCGCTGGGGCCAGAACCGCAGACAACCGCAGCTGCCACTGCCGTCACCGCTCAGGTAATAGACGGCGCTGAGGTGAGCGTTGGGGTGGTGATGGCGGCCCACAACCTGACCGGGCTCGCTGAGCACCGGCCAACAGCGCTGAATGTGCAGGGCGACCTGGCTGCGGTCAAACCCCAGCTGATCCAGGTAGATCTGAGCCTGGGCCAACACCTCAGCGATCAACGGGGCAAAGGTGTCATGGCGATGGAGCTGCCAGACACCATTGAGGTCTCCGGTCCAGGCACAACCAGGATCGGGATTGCTGCTGGCTGTCCCGCGCAACCCATGCAGCGTCTGCAGCTGCACGGCCAGATCAAGGGGATCAGGCCGCAGCTGGACCTGGGCCAGCGCCACGGGAAACAGCGGCTGAATCACCAACGCCCCCGGCGCCGGCAACGGCAACGGCTGCAGCGGCGGTTGCAGCGGCAGCTGAGGCTGTCCGTCCTCGGCATGGTCAGTCACCATCGGCCAACGGGATCACGGGTACACCACCCCAACTGGGGGGCTAACCCAGCATCCCAAAGCAACACGCAAGGCTGACAGCCAAAAACCCCCAGCCCCTGAAGGCGGTCTTGCACGCAACGCGTGCACAACCGCCGAAAGGGACTGGGGGTTGATCACACAGCAGCCGAAGCCGCTGTGCATCAAGCCATGGCTGAGGCGCCGCCGACCACTTCCAGGATTTCCTGAGTGATGGCCGCCTGACGGGCCTTGTTGTAGTCAAGGGTCAGGGATTTGGCGAGGGCCTTGGCGTTGTCACTGGCGTTGTTCATCGCCGTCATGCGACTGGCCAGTTCAGACGCAGCCGCTTCCTGCAGAGCCCGCAACAACTGGTTTTCCAGATAGAGGGGCAGCAGGGCGTTCAGCAGCTGGTCGGGGCTCTGCTCAAAGACGATGTCTGAGGGCAACGACGGGGATTGGTTGGCGGCTGTACCGGCCTCAACAACCAGTTGGCCTTCGCGGGTGGTGAGCCTAAAGATCTCATCATCCGGGGCGGCAATGCCCTGGGGGTCGAGCGGCAGCAGGGTCTGGGACACCGGCCGAGAGCTCACCAGGTTGATGAACTTGGTGTAGATGATCTCGACCCGATCGGTGGCGCCACCCAAGAATTCGGCCAGGATTTCGTTGGCGATACCCATGGCTTCCGATGCTTTGGGCACCTGATCGAGACCGGTGAATGTCGCCCGGATCGTGTACTGAGAAGCCCGATTCTGGAAGTAGGTGATGGCCTTGCGGCCAATCAACACCAGATCGACGCTGTAACCCTGAGCTTTGAGCTCAGCGTGACGCTGTTCGGTGCGCTTGATGATGTTGGCGTTGTAGCCACCACACAGACCACGGTCACCGGTGACAGCGAGCAGGGTGATGGTTTCGACAGGGCGCTCCTCCAATAGGGGAGCACCCGCATCTTCAAAACGCATGCGCGACTGGAGATTCTCCAGCACCCGCGCCAGACGGTCAGCAAAGGGACGGCTGCGCAACACCTGCTCCTGGGCACGACGCACCTTGGCAGCTGCCACGAGACGCATGGCCTCGGTGATCTTGCGGGTGTTCTTGACCGAGCTGATCCTGTCGCGGATCTCCTTGAGATTGGCCATGGATGGGGATCTCCGAGGGTAAAAGCGTCAGATTCAGGCGGCAGCCAGCATCGAAGACTTCACTTCGTTGATGGCGTCCTTGAGCATGGCTTCAGCCTCGTCGCCCAGTTGCTTCTCGGCCATCACCTTGCTGATGAAGTCAGGCTTGTTCGACTTGAGGTATTCGCGCAGTTCACGGCAGAACTGAACGACCGATTCCACGGGCACCTCATCGATCAGGCCCTTGACACCGGCGTACACCACAGCAACCTGCTCAGCCAGGTTCAGGGGGCTGAACTGCGGCTGCTTGAGAATCTCGCGCAGGCGCTTGCCGCGCTGCAGCTGAGCCTGGGTCGCTGCATCCAGATCAGAGGCGAACTGGGAGAAGGCGGCCAACTCGTCAAACTGAGCGAGTTCCAGCTTGAGCGTACCGGCGATTTTCTTGATGGCCTTGGTCTGAGCTGCACCACCAACACGGCTCACCGAAATGCCGACGTTGATCGCGGGACGCAGGCCCGAGTTGAACAGATCGGAGCTGAGGAACACCTGACCATCGGTGATCGAGATCACGTTGGTGGGGATGTAGGCCGAGACGTCACCAGCCTGGGTTTCGATGATCGGCAGAGCCGTCATCGAGCCCTTGCCCATGGCGTCGCTCAGCTTGGCGGCACGCTCGAGCAGACGGCTGTGGCAATAGAAGACGTCACCGGGATAGGCCTCACGACCGGGGGGACGACGCAGCAGCAGCGACATTTGGCGGTAAGCCTGGGCCTGCTTGGTGAGGTCGTCGTAAATCACCAGGGTGGCCTTGCCCTTGTACATGAAGGACTCGGCGATAGCAGCGCCGGTGTACGGAGCCAGGTACTGCAGAGCTGCCGACTCCGACGCGTTGGCTGCAACGACAATGGTGTAATCGAGGGCGCCTTTCTCGCGCAGCACTTCAACCACGTTGGCGACCGAAGCAGCTTTCTGGCCGACGGCGACATAAACGCAGACGACGTCTTCGCCCTTTTGGTTGATGATCGTATCGATCGCGATAGCGGTCTTGCCGGTTTGGCGATCGCCGATGATCAGCTCGCGCTGGCCACGGCCGATGGGAATCATGGCGTCGATCGCCGTGATGCCGGTCTGCATCGGCTCATGGACCGACTTGCGCTGGATGATGCCAGGCGCCATCGACTCGATCAGCCGGGTTTCCGTGGTGGCGATGTCGCCTTTGCCATCGATCGGCTGACCCAACGAGTTGACGACGCGACCGAGCATCGCATCGCCGACCGGAACAGCGGCGATCTTGCCGGTGGCCTTGACGGTGCTGCCTTCCTGAATGCCGCGACCCTCGCCCATCAGCACAACGCCGACGTTGTCGTCCTCAAGATTGAGCGCGATGCCCTCGGTGCCGTCTTCGAACTGAACCAGTTCGCCGGCCATGACCTGCTGCAGGCCATAGACGCGGGCGATGCCATCACCGATCTGCAGCACGGTGCCGACGTTGCTGACAGAGACGGACTTGTCGTAGTCCTCAATCTGCTGCTTGAGGATGGCGCTGATCTCGTCGGGGCGGATGGAAACCATGGGATGAAGTCCCTCAGGGGGAGCCGATGGGGGAGGAGGCGAAGAAGGGCAGCGGAAAGCGCAGCCGGGAAAGGGTCAGACCTTGGCGAGAGCCAGACCGAGGCGACGGACCTGTCCGGCCAGCGACGCGTCGATCACCTGGGAACCCAGGTTGACAACGAACCCGCCAATCAGGGCGGGGTCCACATGCAGGTCGAACTCAACGGCCTGGGTGCCGGCGATGGCCTGCACCTTCTGATTGAGTTGAGCTTGCTGCTCCTCGCTCAGAGGTGTGGCCGAGGCAACTTTGGCCAGGGTGATCTGACGCAGCTCGCGGTACAGCTCGAGAAAGCGCTCGAGCACAGCATCGAGGACGGCGATCCGCTGGCGGTCGGCCAACAGCTTGAGCAGGTTTTGAACCGATGGGGTGACCTGGCCGTCAAACAAGGCAGCGAGAGCAGCCTTTTTGGCATCAGGCTCGAGCACCGGCGAGGCCATGGCTTCGCGCAATGGAGCACTGTTGTGCCAAAGGGCCAACAGCTCCCGCACCTGCGTGGCGACGGTGTCTGTCTCCTGGCGTGATTCGGCCACCTGCAACAACGCCTCGGCGTAAGGGGTGGCGAGGGAATTGAGGAGAGGCATCAGGCGTTCCCCAGATTGGCGATGGATGTATCGAGCAGACGGGCCTGTGCCGCGTCATCAAGCTTGCCGGGCAGGACCTTGAGCGCCTTTTCAATGGCCTGGCGAGCCGCTTCGCGGCGCAGCAGGTCGGTGACGCGGGCCGCTTCAGCGTTCAGATCGGCAACGGCCTCTTGCTTGAGCCGAGCCATCTCCTCGATGGTGCGCCGTTCACTGTCAGCACGAATTGCGGCCGCCCGGGCCTTGCCATCAGCACGGATCTGCTCGGCTTTGCGTTGCGCGGCGGCCAGATCCTGCTGGGCCTGGCTCAAGGCGGTTGACGCCTGGCTCAGTCGATCTTCAGCATCCTGAAGCTCGGCAAGGATGGCGCTGCGGCGACGCTCGAGAATGCCACCGAGAAAACCTCGCAAAAACCAGAACAACACCCCGATCACGATGACCAGGTTGATCAGGTTGGTGTCGAGGATGTTGGTGTTAAGTCCGAATCCACCGCTGTGGGCGAAAACGACGACGTGGGAGGACAAAGCAATCATTGGGCTGCCAGCAGACGGTTGACGATCAGATCACCAAGGCGGTCCGACTCTTTGCTGAGGGCAGCCAAAGCCTGTTCACGCTGCGACTCGATCTCTCGACGGGATTTCTCCCTGGAGGCGTTGGCATCAGCCTGTGCCAGGGCAAGCGCTTCGCGATACAGCTTGTCGACCTCCTGTTCGGCCTCAACGACCAGCAGCTGAGCCTCCTGACGAGCACCCTTGAGCTGCTCTGCCAGATCGGCTTCGAGACGTTGCACCTGGCCCAGCTTCTGCTTGGCCTCGGTGCGGCTGAGGGTGATGAACCCTTCGCGATCCTCGACAACCCGACCAACCGGGCGGAAGAAGAGAGCATTCAACAAAAAGGTGAGAACGACCACCTGAACTGCCATCAGCGGCAGGGTGGCGTCGAGGTCAAACAGACCCCCTTCAGGTGCGCTGGTAGCCGCACCGGCAGTGGCAAGCAGGAGCCAGCTGGTCATCGCAGGAGAGCGCTGGAGTTGGGTGGATTCATCAGCGGATCAGGGCGATCCGCAAGCTGTGAATCGGCAGCAGGGGCATCCGCATTGCGGTGCCCCCATCAGAGGAGGCGACTGACCGTGCAGAGGCACGGCCGGTCGCCCCGATCCGAGATCAGCCGGCGAAGGGGTTCGCAAACAGCAGCACCAGAGCAACCACCAGGCCGTAGATGGTCAGAGCTTCCATGAAGGCCAGGGAAAGCAGCAGGGTGCCGCGGATCTTGCCTTCGGCTTCGGGCTGGCGAGCAATGCCTTCCACAGCCTGACCGGCTGCGGTGCCCTGGCCGATACCAGGACCAATGGCAGCAAGGCCCACGGCCAGAGCGGCGGCCAGAACGGAAGCGGCAGAGGTCAGTTCACTCATGGGTGGAAACCTGTTGGGAAGGAGGGTGGTTGAAGGAGTTGAAGCGCAGGGAGAGCGCGGAATCGGCGAAGCGCGCCCGGGACACTCCCGAGGGGAGTGGGCCCGGTTCCACCCGGACCTGCGCGCGACGAGTTTGCCAGATCGCCGGAACGCGACTGGCCAATGGCAGCGTTAGTGGTGCTCTTCGTGCACAGCCTCGCCGATGTAATTGGCGGCGAGGGTCGCAAAGATCAATGCCTGGATGGCGCTGGTGAACAGGCCCAGAAACATCGCAGGCAGGGGAACGATCACCGGCACCAGAAAAGCCAGAACACCCACCACGAGTTCGTCAGCAAGAATGTTGCCGAACAGACGGAAGGACAAGGACAGCGGCTTGGTGAAGTCCTCGATGATCTTGAACGGGAGCATGATGGGGGTTGGCTCCACGTAGTACTCGAAATAACGCAGGCCCTTGCGGCTCAGACCTGCATAGAAGTACGACAGCGACACCAGCAGGGCCATGGCGACGGTGGTGTTGATGTCAGCCGTGGGAGCACCGAGTTCCCCGTTCGGAATCTCGATCAACTTCCAGGGAATCAGGGCACCACCCCAGTTGCACACAAAGATGAACAGGAAGAGGGTGCCGATGAACGGAAGCCAATCGCGGTAGGCCTTTTCACCAATCTGTTCGCGAGCGAGATCGCGAATGTAAGTCCAGAGAAACTCAAGCAGGTTCTGAACACCCTGTGGATCACGCTTCATTGAGCGGGTGCCCACCACAACCAGGGCGAGCAGGGCCCCGATGACCACCCACGAGCTCAGGAAAACCTGGCCATGAAGGTGGAAATTGCCGAGATGCCAATAGAACTGTTTGCCGACTTCCAACTCGGCGAGGGGAAGCAACTGAGGCAGCGGAACCATGGGGTGTGGGTGGTTCAGGGGGCAATGAACGCCTGCAGCAGCAGGGCAGGCTTGTAAAGCACGAATCCGGCCAGAGCCGGCAGAAGCTGCAGAGCAGGCACACGGGCACAGACGATGACCAGCAGCGCTGGAACCAGGATCTGAAACCGTCCGACAGAGCGGGAGCTGGATCCCAACCTGGCGACACTGCGGGCGAGCAGACGCAGATACAGCAATCCACAACTGGCCCCGAAGATCAGGCTGCATGCAGCAGCCGTCCCAAATCGGAACCAGGTGAGGAGACTCACCAGTGCCGACAGGGCCAGAGTCGCCAACAACAGACGACGCTGCAGACGTTGGTACTCCTCCATTGGACTGGAGGCGACCACGTCAGCGGCTTGAGCCGGCACTGTGACCGGCGTGGAGCCGGTGTCAGCGGCCAGGGTTGCCTGCAAGCTTGCCCGGTGCGAAAAGCGCGCGGAATCTATCACGGAGCCCCCAGACCTCAGTTGTCACAGGCCGTTTCAGGCATCAGCCGGCAAGTTCCCGCAGGAGCAGCACCCGCTGCTTCAACAGTTGCCTGACCCGCCGGCAGCGCTCGCCGGCATCCTGGTCCAGCGGCAGGTCCGCCAGGGTGTGCTCGGGGTGCTGCTCCCAGGTCCGCAGCAGGGCCAGATCGTCAGGCTCGAGCGTCAGGGGCATCAGATCGGGGCCGAACAGCTCGGTCGACGGCCATCCCCAGAGGCAGCGGTTGCGCTCACCACGGGCCTGCAACAGAAGCGCGTCCTGGCTCCAGTCGGCTGGTGTGAGCGGGCCCTTGGTCAGAAAAAACTCGACATGGCTGATGTCAGGGTCCAGTTCCTCAACAAGCAGCCAGCGCTGCAGATCGCTCAAGGCCATGGCCCGATCCAGCAGTTCGCCCTGCAGCAGGCGTGCGGGATCCCAGACCTCTGGATTGGAGAACCCGGCAAACGTCAACCCGCTGGCAGCGACGAAGGCCAGCAGCCGTTCGATCGAGTAGCTGCACTCCTGGGGATGCAGATACATGTCGGCAAAGTTCGCGTCCGCCGTCGTGTCCAAAGCCCAGCGTTGCTCGTGATGGCGTCGCAGACGGTTCGTCTCGGGCAGGGTGGCAAACAGCTCACGCCCCAACCGCAGACCATCGGCGCCGGTCCCCACCCCCAGCAGGGTGAGCGCCCTCTGGGTGCGTTGGATCTCCCAGCGACCCCCATCGGCATACAAAAACAAATGCAGGACCCCGCCGGGGCGCAACCGCTCGGCCAGGGCAGCCAGGCCTGCCGCGGGCTGACGCAGGTGATGGAGGACACCAACGGAATTGATATAATCAAAGGTCACTTCATCGCCCAGGTCCAGCAGGCTGCGCTGCTCGATGCGGAGCTCCTGCACCTGGTGAGCAGCCCCCGAACGGCGGCAGCGTTCCCGCGCCAGATCGAGGGCACCGGCACTGATGTCCACGGCCAGCACGCTGCTGCCGGGATTGAGATGGCAGAGGTAATCGCTGCTGACACCGGTACCGCAACCGGCATCAAGGATCCGCCAGCGGCGTGGCGCCTCGGCCGGCGGCAGGCTGCCATGCACGAAGGACCAGGCGCTGTCGACGCACCAACGCCAGTTGTATCCGGGCGGTGGGCCGTCCTGCAGCGGATCGCCCGGGTAGGGGAAACGGTCATAGAACGCGCTGACCACAGGCGTGGCGGCATCGCTGGGAAGGTCAGACGGCACAACGTTGACGGCGGATGCCGGCGAGCTTTTCATGGAACCCCACCCGGAAGCGGACCGGGCTGCAAACATTTGTTCATGCGCTCCCGGTGGGCCTTGGGGCCAGCCGTAACGTGGCCCAGCCCGGTTCGCTCCTGTCAATGACCGTGACCGCAAGCAGCGGCAGCCCCAGGGTCAGCCCCCAGCGCTACGACACCCTGCCGCTCTCCAGCGTCCGTCAGGCCGAGCAACAGGATCGTTTTCCCGATCGGGGGGAACTCGACAACCTGATCACCTTCTTTCAGAGCGGCAACCTCAGGGTTGAAGCCGCCCGCCGGCTGTCGGCCAATGCCACCGCGATCGTGGCCAAGGCTGCCAGCCGCATCTTTGCCGGCGGCACCCCGCTGTCTTACCTCGATCTGCCGGCGGGCGCACCTGCCGACGCTTCGGGCACCCCTCTGGCTGCTGACCAGGCGGCCTTTGCCCAATCCGTGCAGACCTTTACCGGCACCGCCGCCAGCGGCGGCAACTTTCTGAGTCGCCTGCTCGAAGGTGCCGGCGGCGATGCCGATGTGCGCGTCGTCCTGCCCACGGGATTCAGCCCCATCAGCGTCGCCCGCTATGGCAACGACCGCATGCGCAAGTCGCTGCGCGACATGGCCTGGTTCGTCCGCTACGTCGGCTATGCCGTGGTCGCCGGTGACCCCAGCATCCTGGCGGTGAACACCCGCGGCCTGCGGGACGTGCTCGAGAAGGCCTGTTCCCTGGCTGCCACCAACGTGGCCCTGCAGGAAATGCGTGCCGCATCGGCCGCCCTGTTCAAAGACCAGCCCCAGGCCCGCCAGCTGGTGATCGACTGCTTCAACGTGCTGCTGCAAGAGCTGGCCGTGCCGATGCCGTCGACCCGACAGCGCCTGGGCAGCCCCGTCAACCAGGGGCTGCAATTGCCCGCGACCTATGCCCTGGCCGCCGAAGGTCGCCAGCGCTATGTGATCAAACCGCGCATGAGCGGGGCCCAGAAGGCCGAAGTGATTCGGGCCGCCTATCGCCAGGTGTTCGAGCGCGACATCGCCAAGGCCTACAGCCAGATGCCCTGCCCGGTCGAGGCGACCCAGGTGCGTCAAGGCCAGATCTCGATGCGCGAATTCATCCGCGCCCTGGGCCGCAGCAAGGAGTACCGGAACCAGTTCTACGCGCGTTTCTCCAACAGCCGCGCTGTCGAACTGGCGTTCCGCCACTTCCTTGGGCGGGGCATCAGCTCTCGCGAGGAATTCACCTACTACTTCGACATCGTTTCGGCCCAGGGCCTGCCCGGCCTGGTCGACTGCCTGGTGAACTCGATGGAGTACGCCCGGGTCTTTGGCGAAGAGACCGTTCCCTATCTGCGCGACCTGGGCGAAGAAGCCCAGGAGAGTGCCGGCTGGGGATCCAACCGCAGGCTGTTCCGCTTCAGTGCACCGTTTGAAGGTGCCCCGCAATACGTCACCCTCTACGCCGCCTACCGCCAGGCCTTTCCGGATCAACATGCCTACGGCGGCGGCAACGACCCGCTTGCCCTCAACTACGGCGCGATCTTCCCGTCGGCCACCGCGTCGGTCGCCACGCGCCCTGCCCCGGCGCCCTATGACAGCCGCCGGATTTTGATCGGCAATGGCATGGCCCAGCCGGGCCAAATGGACAGCCCCCAGTTCCGCGCGGCACAACCTCGCCGCGTCGGCCCCAAGGTGGTGCGCCTGCAGCAGATCGCCACAGGCGGCAATTCGGTGCCCCGCCGCAGCGGGCAACCCAGCATTCGCAACACCGAAGCCAGCACCCAGGCGGTGATTCGTGCGGTCTATGCCCAGGTTCTGGGCAATGCCGGTTATGCCGGTGAGCGCAACACGGTCGCCGAAATCAAACTCGAGAACGGCGACATCAGCCTGCGGGACTTCGTCCGCCAGGTCGCCCGCAGCGAGGCCTTCCGCCGCCGCTACTGGAGCGGCCTGTACATCACCAAGGCCATCGAGGTGATGCATCGGCGCCTGCTGGGCCGGCCGACCTTTGGCCGGTGGGAGATCGATGGCTACTTCGACACCGCGGCCCGCCAGGGGTTCTATGGCGTGGTGGAAGCGATGCTGAGCAGCAGGGAATACACAACCTGCTTTGGCGAGGACACCGTTCCCTACGAGCGCTTCATCACACCTGCCGACCGCAATGCCCGCAAGGTCCCTGCCCTGCGCAGCCAGTTCAACCCGGCCGCCTATGCGGCGCCCGCCGGCGTGCGGCCCGACGTCAGCGCCGGCCAGAGCCTCCGCACAACGGGTGATCTGGTCAACCGCAACCTGCCCGACCAGCGGCGCGTGATCGTGGGTGGCTGGTCCGCCAAGCTCAGTGGCGGCCAGGTTCAAGCCAAGCCAGCCACCACCAGCGACGGCCCCGGCAGCATCCGCGAGCTGCCACTGCCGACCCGTCGTTGGCGCCCCAGTGCCACTCCCCAGTGGCGCGGCGCCCCCGTCGGCGCAAACCCGACACGGCCGGCCCTGGCCCAACCCCTGGCACAGGGCGGCTGGAGCGCAACGGTCAGCAACGGTGCAGCGGGGCTGGCGCGCCAACCCGGCCAAGCCATGGCCAGTGCCCTCAATCCGGGACAACCGCAGGGCTTTGCCCGCCGCCGCAGCCTGGGCAAGACCGTGCAGTTGCCAGCTGGCGCCACCACCGATCAGGTCCAGTCAGCCATTGATGCGGCCTACCGCCAACTACTGAACAGGGTCCCCCTGGCCGCCGAACGGCTTGGCGATGCCGAGTCTCAGCTGCGCGATGGCCAGCTGAGCCTGGCCGGCTTCGTCGCCAGATTGGCCACCAGTGATCTGTTCACCCAACGGCTCAACCGCATGGCACCGCTACGGGCCGCGGCGGCAGCCTCCCTGGCCCTGCTGGGTCGAGCTGCCCAGCCAGCCGAAACCAGCCGTTTTCTGGCAACACGGGTCCGGTCCGGCTTGCGCACCGCGATTGAAGACCTGCTGAACAGCGACGAGTATGGTCAGTCCTTCGGACAAGACCAGGTGCCCTACCTCAAGGGCATGGCCACAGCCGACGGCATCCCCCTTAGCACGGTCAATCGCACCGCCAGCCTCTACAGCGGCAATGGGGGCCTGACACCCAAACCCAACGGCGCCATCTGATCGAACCGCGGGATCCAGACCCGCAGTTCAACAATCCAGCCTCATCAGCAACCATCCCTGAAGCCAACTTTCAGGGATGGTTTTTGTTGTTGGATGAACGAAATTGCAGGCAGGAATTGTCACGCTCTGCAATGGCGAGCACGTTCATTCAGGGCCGCAAATCAGCCGCCTTGAGACCTGGACCCCGGCAGGGCAATGATCAGCAAGATCCATTGCGCCACAAGGGCTCTGACGAACAGAGCCGCCGTGAAGAACTGTTACCGCAGCCTGGGGCAATGGTGGACGCTGCCACAGAATGATTCGGCGATCGGGAACACCGATCCTCCCTTACCCACCGGATACCGGTCTCCGTCAAGGTGACCGCTTGTTTCGAGGCAGAACTGCATGAGCATCGTCTCCAACTCGA
>JBJOHB010000072.1:0-9493 GCA_046047915.1 Cyanobacteriota bacterium | reverse complement strand
CGAACCCGAGGTGCAGGTGATGATCGGCGAGGCCGCCAACGACGGTCAGCAGATCAGCCGCAAACAGGTGCGGTTGCTGCATGACGAATACCTGGCGGCCACCAGCCCGCTGCTGCCCGACGAGATCCGCCAGCGCACCGCCGAGAATCTGTTGCCGCCGCGGGCCGTGGCCCCCCTGGTCCGGGAGCTGGCCAAGCTGCCCGAGGACCAGCAGGACGACCTGCGTCGCGTGTTGCGCGACGAACCGGAACTGGAGCGGGTCAAGGATGTGACCTCGACCGCACGCTGGCTCAGCAAGGCGGCCGAGGCGTCGCTGGCGGTGCGGGCGTTTCAGCAAGGGGAGCTCGACTTTGAGAAGGCATTGCAGGAGGCCCAGCGTCTTGATGCCCTGGGGTTGCTGGCCGATGCGGTCGGCCAGGCCCAGGCGCTTGAGGCGGCCGTGCTCAAGCTGCACACCAGCTGGCGGCGCCTGGGGGGGCTGCAGGAGCGCCTCTGGGTCGAGAGCGGCAGCAGCACCCCCCATCTGCGCGAGTTGCTGACGGCGCTGCAGTCCCTCAGCGGCTCCACCCTGCGGGTGTCGCTGGGGGAGCTGGCGGGTGGCAAGCGGGTGCGGCTGCAGTTGGTTGAAGAAGCGGCCGAGCACCTTGAACCGCCACCGTTGCCGCTGACGCTCTGATCCAGATCTGGTGTCTGGGGGCGGCCGCTAAGCTGCGCCCGCACCAGCGGTGGGGGCATGACCGGCGAGCCGCTCGAGCAGGCGCTGCAGCGCCACTTTGGCTGGACGGCCTTTCGCCCTGGCCAGCGCGAGGTGATCGACGCCCTGCTGGCGGGCCGTGATGCCTTGGCGGTGTTGCCCACCGGCGCCGGCAAATCGCTCTGTTACCAGCTGCCGGCCGTGGTGCGGCAGGGGCTTGTGGTGGTGGCCTCGCCCCTGGTCGCCTTGATGCAGGACCAGGTGGCCCAGTTGCAGCGCCGCGGCATCGCCGCCGCCTGCCTGCACCGCGACCTGCCGGCGGCCGAGCGGCTGGACCTGATGCAGCGCCTGCGGCAGGGGCGACTGCGGCTGTTGTATCTGGCCCCCGAACGGCTGCAGCTCGAGTCCACCCGCCAGCTGCTCGAGGAGCAGCACGCTGACGGCCGGCTGGTGGCCGTGGCGGTGGACGAGGCCCACTGCATCAGCGCCTGGGGCCACGACTTCAGACCCGACTACCGGCGCCTGGGCAGCCTGCGGCAGCTGTGCCAGGGGGTGCCGCTGGTGGCCCTCAGCGCCACGGCCGCGCCCCAGGTGCGGGCCGAGATCATTCGCCTGTTGCAGCTGCGCCGCCCCCTGGTGCAGGTCCATTCGGCCCGCCGCGGCAATCTGTCCTATGCCATGGCACTGCGGCCCACCGACCCGTTGCCGCTGGTGCTCGAGGCCCTGCAGCAAGCCCGGGGTGCCCGCCTGATCTATGCCCGCACCCGCCGTGCCGTCGAGAGCTGGGCGCAGCGGCTGCAGCAGGCCGGCCTCGCGGCGATCGCTTATCACGCCGGGCTTGAGCCATCAGCGCGCCAGGCCGCACTCGAGCACTTTCTGCAGCACCCCCAGCCGGTGCTGGTGGCCACGGTGGCCTTTGGCATGGGAGTGGACCGCGCCGATGTGGGCCTGGTGCTGCACCTGGATCTGCCCGCCAGCGCCGAGGGCTACCTGCAGGAGTCGGGGCGGGCCGGTCGCGATGGCCTGCCGGCCCGCTGCCTGGTGCTGTTTTCACCCGCCGACCGCATCAGCCTGGGCTGGGCGCTGGCCAATGGCGACGGCCGCAGCGAACGGGCCGAGCTGGCCCAGCGCCAGCTGCGCCGCATGGAAGCGATCGCCGAAGGCGACAGCTGCCGCGAGCAGGCGCTGTTGCGGGCCGTGGGCGAGGTGGTCGGCCCCTGCGGCCGTTGTGACACCTGCCTGCAGGCTGCGCCGCGCGAGCAGCGCGACTGGTCGGATGCAGCCGCCGTGCTGTTGGCGGCCCTGCAGCAGAGCGACGGCTGCGATCTGCGCAGCCTGACGCGCGAGCTCAGGGAGCTGGAACCGAGCCAGGACGAGCGCTGGGGCTGGTTGGCCCGGCGGCTGGTGCAGGAGGAGTTGATCGGCGAAAGCAATGACGGCGCCCAGCGTCTGTACCTGCGCACCACGGGCCGCCACTATCTGCGGCGGCCCTGGCCCCTGGTCTGGGCCGCCTGATCAGGCGCCCTTGCTGCTGCAGATGTCGCTGACCAGCTGCTGCTCAAAGTCGTTCTGGGGGCTGTCCCAGGTCTTCCACTGGCCGCTCTGGCTGGTGGCATTGAGCTTGCGAGCACCGCAGTTGACCGCCAGGTAGTGGGGCTTGCCGTCGCTGCCCAGGCTGGGGGCGACAAAGCTGCCGCCCATGGCCCGCCAGTTGGCCCAGTCGACCTGCATCGGCCCATAGGTGCGCCAGTCGGGACCGACCGGCTTGGCCCGGCTGGTGGTGGCAGCTGCCGGGCGGGCGGCCTGGGCCCTGGCAACCGGTTCGGCCTTGGTAGCGGGTTTGGCTCTGACCACCGGCTGAGTCTTGGCGACGACCTCGGCTTTGACAACCGGTTCCGCTTTGGCCACCGGTTCGGCTTTGGCGACTGGTTCTGCCTTGGCAACGACCTCGGCTCGGGCCACGGGCTCTGCTTTGGCGATCGGTTCGGCCTTCGCCACCGGTCGGGTTCGCGCTGCCGGTTCGGTCTTGGCCACGGGTTCAGCCTTGGCGACAGGTTCAGCCTTGGTCACAGGTTCCGCCTGGGCCACTGGCTGGGCCCTGACCGCGGGTTGGGCCTTGGCGACCGGGGCTGCCGGCGCGGCGCTGCGGGCCACGGTCTGGGGTTTGGCCTGCGGCTTGGGCTTGGGTTTGGGGGCTGCCGCCACCGTTCTCGGTTTGGGTCGGGCCACCGGCGGCGGCGGCTGCAGTTGCAGGCGTGTCCCCGCCACCACCATGTTGGGGTCGTCGATCTTGTTGAGGCTGATCAGCCGCTCAACCGGCACCTTGTAGTCGTCGGCGATGTGGCTCAGGGTCTCGCCCGGTTGCACCACATGGTGGCGGGCGTTGGCGGGCGGGCGCGTTGCAACGGCTGGCGTGCTGCGGGGCCGGCCCGGCAGGGTCAGGCGGGTGCCGGCCACCACCATGTTGGGGTTGCTGATGCCGTTGAGCTGCATCAGCCGATCCACGGTGGTGCCGTTGCGGTCGGCGATCTCCGAGAGGGTTTCGCCGCTGCGCACGACGGTCGAGCCCCCTGCCCGCAGGGCCTGGGCCGGAGCGGCGGCCGCCCGGCGGCTACCGGGGATCACCAGCCGGGTGCCGGCCGCCACCACGTTGGGGTTGCTGATGCCGTTGGCTTGCATCAGACGGTTGAGGCTGACGCCGTTGCGATCAGCGATCTCTGAGAGGGTCTCGCCCTCACGCACGGTCACGCTGCCACTGCCACTGCCACTGCCACGCCCGCTGGCGGCTGCAGTGCTGCGGCTGCCGGGGATCACCAGCCGGGTGCCGGCGACCACCATGTTCGGGTTGCTGATGCCATTGGCCTGCATCAGACGGTTGAGGCTGACGCCATGGCGGTCAGCGATTTCTGAGAGGGTCTCGCCCGGCTTGACGACCACATCGGCGCGGGCCGCTGGAGACAACAGGGCCCCGCCAGGCAACACCACTGCTAGAGCCAGGGCTGCAAGGGAGCGACGCATCGGCGCTATCGGTAGATGGGCAAACCATAAGGGCCCCGCCTGCTCGCGCCCAGCCCCCCTGCCGATCAGGTCTGCTGATCAGCCCAACAGCCGGCGCAGCAGGGCCAGGCTGCGGTTGGTGTAAGGGGGGTAGCGCATCGGCACATCGCCCCACGTGGGCCGTTGCAGCACCGTGCGCAGATGGGACAAGGCGTCAAAGCCGGCCTGGCCGTGGTATTGGCCCATGCCGCTGGGGCCCACCCCACCAAAGGGCAGGTTGGCGTCACTCGCCTGCAGGATCACGTCGTTGACGACGACGGTTCCCGAACTGCTGCCCGCCAAAACCTGGTGCTGTGCCTGGCTGCTCTGGCTGAACAGATACAGCGCCAGCGGCTGGGGGCGGGCGTTGATGAAGGCCAGGGCGTCCTGCAGGGTCGCGACCGCCAGCACCGGCAGGATCGGCCCAAAGAGTTCGTCCTGCAGCAGGGGATCCTCGCCACTGCTGACCTGCACCACCGTGGGTTCGATCCGCCGGCGCTGCGGGTCGCTGCCCCCGCCGATCAGCACCTGGCCGCGGCGATGGGCCTGCTGCAGCAGGGCGTCGAGCCGGTTGAACTGGGCCTGATTGACGATCGCCCCGAGGTCGGGGCTGGTCAACGGTGTCTCGCCGTAAAGCCGTCGATGCTCCTGGCGCAGTGCGTCCAGCAAGGGCGCCTGCACGGCCCGCTCCACCAGCAGATAGTCAGGGGCCACGCAGGTCTGGCCCGCGTTGTAGCCCTTGCCCCAGATCAGGCGCCGCGCGGTGACGGCCATGGCCGCGTCGGCCAGCACCAGCGCCGGGCTCTTGCCCCCCAGTTCAAGCGTGACCGGGGTCAGGTGCCGGGCGGCGGCCTCGAGCACCAGTTGGCCGACGCGGCCGCTGCCGGTAAAGACGATGTGGTCAAACCGTTGCTGCAGCAGGGCGGCGGCGGTGGCACTGTCGCCCTCGACCACCTGCACCACCTCGGCGGCAAAGGTGGCGCTGATCAGGTTGGCCAGCAGCCGTGCCGTGGCCGGGGCGTGTTCGGACGGCTTGAGCACGGCCGTGTTGCCGGCCGCCAGGGCATTCACCAGCGGCCGCAGGCACAGCTGCAGGGGGTAGTTCCAGGGGCTGATGATCAGCACGCAGCCCAGGGGTTCGGCCTGCTGCCAGGCCTTGCCGGGTTGCAGGTGCAGGGCCAGCGGCAGGGGGCGGGGGGCCATCCAGCGCCGCAGCCGGCGGCGGCACAGCCGCAGCTCCTGGCGCACCAGCAGCAGCTCCATCGCCGCCTCGAGCGGCGGCTTGCCCAGGTCGCTGCTCACGGCTGCGGTCAGCGGTTCCCAGTGCTGCTGCAGCATTCCGTCGAGGCGTTGCAGCTGGGCCTGGCGCCAGGCCGCTGGTCGGCTCACCCCGCCCTGGACCAGCCGCCGCATGGCCTCGATCGGGACGGCCAGGGCGGGCGGGTGCAGGGTGCTGGGGCTGCTCATCGGGTCAGGACCCTGGCCGGCTTCGGGGTCTCCACCTTGGCAAGGCCGCCCAGGCGTTGGTGCAGTTGCCGCAGGCAAGGGTGAGCGGCCAGCTCGGGCAAAACCAGCAGGCTCAGCCCCTCCCCTGCCGGGGAGTCCAGCCGGGTCACGGGGGTTCCGGGCTCGGCCGGCAGCGGGGTTGCGGCCGGGATCACCGCCAGATCGAGCACGCGCGCGACCAGCAGATGCAGGGTGCGGCCCTCGTGGCGCCAGCAGCGGGGCATCGGTCCGCGATACCCCAGCAGCAGGCTGTTCAGTGTCAGGGTCGGATGGCCCACCCATTGCAGGGCCCTGGGCCCTTGGGCCAGTCGGCGCAGCTGGGCGGCACGGCGTAGGTGGCTCAGCAGCTCCAGGTTGGTCGTGGCGCGATAGATGCCCTCGTCCTTGCCGAAGCCCAGGTCCAGTTGGTCGCTAATGCGTCTGAAGGCCCGCGAGACCGAGCTCTGGTCACAGTTGATCCAGCGCGCGGCAACCGCTGTGCTGCCGGCGATTTCGAGGCAATCGAGGATGGGCAGCCCATCGAGAAAGATGTCGCGCATGGGGTGGACCTGGCCCCATGCAACGTATGCATGGCCGTGGGGCTCAAGCGTGCAGTTACCCGCTATTGGGTAGGTCGCCCTTGGGTCGATCGCCGAGGCTGGGCAGAACCAGGCTCACCGCCGCCCCGCCCAGGCGCACCGACCGTGCCAGAAGCAGGCGTCCCCGGTGGTTGTCCATGGTGGTCTGCACCACGAACAGTCCCAGCCCCGAACCCTTGGGTTGGGCGCTGCTCAGCGGTTCCAGCAGGTCGCTGCGGGGCGGCAGGCCCGGGCCGTTGTCCTCGACCTGCAGCACCGCTTCGTCGGCCGTGCTGTGCAGCTGCAACGCGATTCGGCGGGGGCCGTTTTGGCCCTGCAGGGCTTCGATGCTGTTGCGCAGCAGGTTGACGATCGCGATCTGCAGCTGGGCGCTGTCGCCTTTGACCCAGCAGGGACGCTCCAGTCCGTTGCTGCTCAGCTGCACGCCCGCCTTGCCGGCGGCGGGTTGCAGGTACAGCAGGGCGCTGCTGGCCACCGTGGCCAGGTCCAGCCGCTGGTGGCTGGTCTGCACGTTGCGCAACAGGCAGCGCATCAGCTCGATCGTCGACAGCACCTGGTCGGCGGCATTGGCGATGGCCACCAGCTCGGCCCGGCAGGCGGCGTCGGGACCCGGTTCCGCCGCATCCGCGCTCAGCAGCAATTGACTGCGCAGCAGGATCTGGCTCAGGGGAGCCTTGATCTCATGGGCGACTGCGGCCGCTTCGAGGCTGCTGCGCAATTTGAGCTTGAGCAATTGCAGGGCCTGGGCATCCTTGAGCCGCTCGCGCTGGGCGGCTTCGGCCAGGGCGCGCTCGGAGGCCTGCAGCTGCTGCACCAGCTCCCCCAGGGCGGCAGCCATCGCGGCGAGTTCGGCGGCCGAGCCGGCCGGCAGGCTCGCTTCAAAGGGCTGGGACGGGTCACGGACCGCCTGCCGGGCCCGGGCCTGCAGCAGCGCCATCGGTGCCAGCAACCAGCGGATCACCTGCTGGTTCAGCAGCAGCGCACCCGCCAGGGCCAACAGCCCCAACATCAGCACCAGCCGGATCTGCAGCTGGCTGCGGCTCAAGGCGGTGTCGTCGCTGGTGACGGTGATCAGCAGCCAGTTGAGCCCCTGGGGTTGTCCCCAGGGAAGGGCCTGCAGGGTGTAGGCCTCGCCGCCCAACTTGACCGTTCTGATCGGGGCATTGGCATCGCCCTGCTGAAGGGGCAGCCCCGTGGCGGCCGCCCGCCCCATGGGGTCGCTCAACTGGGTCAGACGGGCGCGCCGGCGCTGGCCGTTGCGGCTCACCAGGGTCAGCTCGGGTCTGGAGCTGGCCACGATCTGGCCGTCGGGTTCGACGATCAGCGCCAGGCCCGGGACCCCCTGCCAGAGCTGTTGCAGCCAGGTGCTGAGCTGGCTCAGCACAAAGTCGACGCCGATCACCCCCTGCAGGGCACCGCCGGCGTTGCGCACCGGCTCGTTGTACGAGATCGCAAACACATGGGGTTTGTCCTCCCACTGGTAGATGCGGCTCCAGGTGGGGCGGTTGGCCTTGACCGTGTCGGCGTACCAGGCCTCCTGATGGACGGTGGTCATGCCCTCGACCACCTCCAACAGGGCGCCCCGGTGGCCGTCCGGGCTCAGCCGGTAGACCCCCAGCCGGCCCCGTCCCAACGGGGTGGTGCTGTCTTCGTTCAGCACCAGTTGGCCGTTGTCAAGCCGCTCGACGCCGATGAATCGCCCATCGGTGCCGCCAAAGTTGATGTACCCCACCGGGTAGAGCTGCATCTGCCGCCAGAACTGCTGAGCCATCTGGTCAAAGTCGTTCAGCCGCAGCCATCCCTGGCGGATCGCCAGCCCATTGGACCGGTTGATCAGCAGTGGTCCCTCGAGCTTTTTCGCCAGGTTTTCGGACAGCCGGGTGAGCCGGTGGCGGCTGCGCTCGGCGGCCAGTTGCTCGAGCCCCTGGCGCTGCCCCGCGCTGTAGCCCAGCAGCCCCAGGGCCGTGCCCACCAGCAGCAGCTGCAGGCCACTGCTGACCAGCACCCGGGTGCGCAGCTCGCTGGGCAACCAGCGCATCAGGGGTGAGCGTGCAGCAAGGCCGCATGGCGCACCAGTTCGGCGCCGCTGCAGCCCAGTCGGCGGGCGATCCCCTTGCGGTGGGTCTCGACCGTGGTCACCGACAGGTCGAGCTGGCGGGCGATGGCCTTGTTGCTCAGCCCCTGGCCGATGAGGGCCAGAATGTGTTGCTGGCGGGGGGTCAGGGGCAGCGGTGCACCGGCGGCCTCGGCGAGCGGCAGCAGGGGGCTGATCACGTCAATCAGGGTGTCAAAGGTGGCCCCTTTGTCGACCACGCCCAGCAGCAGGGGCTGCAGGTGCCGCGGGCAGACAAAGCCGGCGGCCTGGGCCGACAGCACCACCGCCCGGCTGTGGGGACTCCACTGGGCCAGGGCTTCGAGCACCGGCAATCCGTCGCCATCGGCCAGCCCCAGATCAAGGATCACCAGGTCGGGGCGGTGCAGCCGGCAGGCCGCCATGGCCTGGCTGCGGGTCGTCGCCGTGGCGATCACCTGCAGACCGCGCTGGCTTTGGAGCAGCCGCTGCAGCAGCTCCAGAAACATCAACTGGTCTTCGACGATCAGACAGCGCAGCACAGCTGGACTCAGGCAGGCAGGTAATAACGCACCAGGGTGAAGACGCGATTGTGCCGTTCATCCAGGGCCTGCCGCATGTTGATGCCCCGCTGGTTCAACAGCAACGAGTCAAAGCGATAGCGGGGGATGGCCATCGGCATCACGATCGTCAGGTTCTCGCCGGGATGCCGTTGCTCGTGGTCTTCAACGAAGTCGACAAAGGGTGTGACCAGGGAGGCATAGGGACTGTCCAGGATTTCGAGCCTCAGATTGGGATCGCTCCCCAGCAGGTCGTTCCAGCGCCGCTCGATCTGCTGGGGGTCGTCCTCATCCGCCAGCACCCACACCCCCAGCACCCGGTCGGAGACCGTGGCGGCATAGCGCAGGGCCTCGAGGGTGGGCTGGCTGAGCGAGGCGACCCAGACGACGCTGGTGTTGCCGATGGGCGGCTGGTGCTGCGGCACCCGGATCGGCCTGACCTGGGCGGGATCGACGGCCATGGAGGCATAGACGCGCCGGTAGCGCCCGCGGATGCGCGCCAGCAGCAGCACCAGCAGCGGGATGGCGATCACCACCGTCCAGGCGCCTTCGCTGAACTTGCTGATCACGATCACCACCAGCACCACCGCGGTGCTGGCGGCCCCCAGGGCGTTCATCGCCAGCCGTCCCAGCCAGCCCGGAGCGCGCAGGCGCCACCAGCGCACCACCATGCCCGCCTGCGACAGCGTGAAGGCCATGAACACCCCCAGGGCATAGAGGTTGACCGCCACGGTGGTGTCGCCCTGGCAGATCAGCACGATCAAGGCGGTGGCGGCCAGCAGCACGCCGATGCCGTTCTGAAACACCAGCCGGTCACCGATCCAACCCATCTGGCGTGGCAGAAACTGGTCCTTGGCGAGCATCGCCGCCAGCCGCGGGAAGCCGGCAAAGGCGGTGTTGGCCGCCAGGGTCAGGATCAGCAGGGTGGTGATCTGCAGGGCCCAGAACAGGGGGCTGCCGGCGCCGAACACCCGCAGGCCGATCTGGGCCATGACCGTGCGATCGGGGTTGGGGGCGATCCCGTACAGCCAGGCCAGGCTGCTGACCG
>JBJOHB010000071.1:0-4506 GCA_046047915.1 Cyanobacteriota bacterium | reverse complement strand
AATCCCACGCATCATTACGTTCCAATCGTTTTCGCGCGCCGCAGCGCATTTCGATCACCTTGCCCCAGCACGTTGTTGAGGCGTTGATTGATCGCAGCGCCGAAGAGGGGCGCTCACTCAGCAACCTCTCGGCCTACCTGCTGGAGTGTTCGTTGCAGGCCGGCCAGGGCACCCCTGCTGCTGCGACTGCCATGCATCCGCTGTTGATGCAGCATTGAAGGGGTGCGGCCGCTTGGCACCCCGATCGCCAGGCTCATGTGTCGCTTTGCACGCATGGGTGGGCAGCGGTGCCTGGCGGCTGTTGGATGAAGGCAGACCCTGCTGTCCATCCATGACCACCACGCTCAGCCGCCCCGACGGCGAAGGCAGCGTTCAGGTGCACCAGGACCCCGCCCTGCACATTGAGGAAGGAGCCCTGGTGATCGCCGTTTACGGCAAGGGGGGCATCGGCAAGAGCACCACCAGCTCCAACCTGTCGGCAGCCTTTTCAAAGCTGGGCAAGCGGGTGCTGCAGATCGGCTGCGATCCCAAGCACGACTCCACCTTCACCCTGACCAAGCAGATGGTGCCGACGGTGATCGACATCCTCGAGACCGTCGACTTTCACACCGAAGAGCTGAGGCCCGAAGATTTCGTCTTCGAGGGCTTCAACGGGGTTCAGTGCGTCGAGTCGGGCGGGCCTCCAGCCGGCACCGGCTGTGGCGGCTACGTGACCGGTCAGACCGTCAAGCTGCTCAAGGAGCACCACCTGCTCGAGGACACCGATGTGGTGATCTTTGACGTGCTGGGCGATGTCGTCTGCGGTGGTTTTGCGGCACCGTTGCAGCATGCCCACTACTGCCTGATCGTCACCGCCAACGATTTTGACTCGATCTTTGCGATGAACCGGATCATCGCCGCGATCCAGGCCAAGGCCAAGAACTACAAGGTGCGCCTGGGGGGCGTGGTCGCCAACCGCTCCAAGGACACCGACCAGATCGACCGCTTCAACGAACGGGTGGGCATGAAGACCATGGCCCACTTTCCCGATCTCGATGCGATCCGGCGCTCACGCCTCAAGAAATGCACCATCTTCGAAATGGAAGCCACCCCCGAAGTGGAAGCCGTCCAGAACGAGTACCTCAATCTGGCCCGGCGCATGCTCGAGAGCGTGCAGCCGCTCGAAGCCGAATCGCTCAAGGACCGGGAGATCTTCGACCTGCTGGGGTTCGACTGATTTTGCTACGCCTGATTGGGTTCAGGCTGTATCGGTTCAGGCTGAATGGGTTCAGGCTGAATGGGCTTGGCATGACAGGGTCACGCCTCACTTAGGTAGGAACGCGAAGGAGATCCTTCACGGACCTTGGCGCAACTGACGGGCCATGCCAGATCTGTGCAACTGCGCAAAACCCGTTCATGGCGACGGAACACCTCGGAATCCCCCTTAGCAGTGATGACATGTCATCACTGCTAAGGGGGGAGTGAAACACATGGGGCCCAGTGCCCAGGTGATGCCAAGCCAAGCTAAGCCGAACCAACCCAAGCCAACCCGAGCCGTCTCATCCGGCCCCATCGCATCCGATCCCATCAGCAGAGCTGACAGCTGCTGCAGTCAGGCCAATCCCACCAGTTTCAGCGACAGATCCCAGACGCCCTGGGCGGTCTCGGGGTTGCTGGCCTTGTCCGAAAGCTCTTGGCTGAACTGCTTGCCGCCTTGTTTCTGGCGGTTGCCCCAACTCCAGTGCACCCCCGAGACGGCAAAGTCAGCATCAGCCACCACCTGGGCCACCCGCTCACCGGCCAGGGCCTGGCTGACATAGCCGCCGGTGATGTTTTTCTGGAACCAGGGGAAGATCGTTTGGAAGGCCTTCGGCGTATTGCGGAACAGGGGCGTGTCGGCGACGCAGCCGGGGTACAGCGAGCTGAACACGACGCCGGTCTGATCGTGCAGGCGGCGGTGCAGCTCCTGGGTGGTGATCATGTTGCAGAGCTTGCTGTCCTTGTAGGCCTTGCCGGGCTTGAACGCCTTGCCGTTGGCCATGGCGATCGGCGCTTTGAAACCTGCTTTGAAGCCGCTCAGATCACCCAGATCCGCCGGTGCCGGAATGGGAATCTTGCCGCCCAGCTCCTTGGAGTTGGCGGTCACCGTGCCCAGGATCACGACCCGCCGGGATGGGTGCAGTGAGCGCTTGAACTCTGGCAACAGCAACTGAATCAGCAGAAAGTGGCCCAGATGGTTGGTGGCCATCGAGATCTCGTAGCCCTGCGGTGACCACTCGGGCTGCTTGAGCCGGGGCTTGTAGACCGCCGCATTGATCACCAGCGCGTCCAAGGGCCGGGGCAACGAGGCCACCAGGGTCTCGACGCCGACGCGCACGCTGTCGAGATCACCCAGGTCAATGCGCAGGTGGGTCAGGGGTGCCGACGGGATGCCCAGGCGCTCGGCAGCCTCAGCTGCCCGCACCGGATCGCGGTTGGCGGTGACCACGTTCCAGCCGCGGTCCACCAGCGCCTTGACCGCGTTGAGGCCCACACCACTGGTGGTCCCGGTGATCAACACGGTGCCGGCGGGGGAGCCGACAGAAGAGCCAACGGTGGCAGCGGGCGACATGGGCAAGCGTCAGGCCAGGGCGCACCAACTTACGAACCGGGGTTCCAGACCACCCGCAAGCGGTTCGGCGCGATCCATTGGTTCTGCTCGCGGATCAGACGCTGCTCGCCTTCGACGACGAACAGCTGGTCGAAGCGCTCGCGCGCCTTGGCCAGCTTGCCCGACTCGAGGTCCAGGACCGCCGACAGTTCGCCCTGGCGTTCCATGCGCTCCTGATAGGCAGTGGCCAGGCGCACCAGACTGACGGCCACCACACCCACCAGGGACACCTTGATCAACAGGCCGATCAGGCTGCACAGCAGTTCCTGACGCTCACTGGAGACCGACAGCAGGCTGCCATCGGGGGCAAACACGGCCTGGCGGGGCAGGTCGCCAGGGGGGCGGGTCGCACGAGCGGTCACGGGGCTGAGCTACGGAGTGGGGGGAGCAGAGCCACAAAAAATGGGCCCGACTGGGACGCTTCTAGCTCCCCGGTCGGGCCCTGCCAAGGGGTCCGTGACTGGACTGTCAGAGATCAGGCTTTGTAGAGGCTGAAGCAGAGGCGCACGGCCAGCACCCCAGCATGGGCAGCCACAACGAGGGCGATCAGCACTTCGGCCTGGTTCAAGCTGGTGACCATTTCAGGGAGCTCAGAACAGAAACACTGCCATTGTTGACGTGCTGGTGGCTACGGTCGAGCACTCTGGCGTGTGCTGTTACAGCTCTTGATGGCCCCCACAGCTGATGCTTCCAGCCTGCTGATCAGCGCCGATCAGATTGCACGCCTCGATCTTGCGCCCCTGTCTGCCTGGCGGTCCCTGAGCGCCGGGCAGTTGTTGCAGCAAGGAGCGGTGTTGCAGCTGCAGTTCGACTGGCCGCGGCTGGCCGACGACCCCCGCGAGGCCTCCGAGATTCCCGAGCTGCGCCTGTGGAGCCTGCGGGCCGATGCCACCTGCCCCTGGCTACCGCTGGTGCTAGAGCGCAGCAGTGGTCAGCTGGCCCGTCACGTGGCGATGCTGCTGCCCCATGGCTTCAACCGCAGTGAAGGGCTGCGCTTTGCGCCCGAAGCCCTGGAGCTCTGGATCACCCATCGCCTGTTCTGGCTGGACGGTTGGACCCAGAGCCAGGGCCTCAACTGCCGCCAGACCCTCGCGCAGATGGCCGCCGTTCTGGGCTACGAGCTCGACCCCGGCTTCTGGCAGCACCTGAGCTGAACCGAGGCTGAACGGAACGCGGCCTGGCTGCAAAGGTCAGCCCGCTGCAGCGAAGCCCAGCTGCAGGGCCCGGCGGGCACTGTCAATCGCCAGCAGCGCCGTCAACAGCCGCAGCATCCAGACCAGCCGCCCCTCGCTCACCCGGTTGAGTTGAGCTGCCGACCAGCGGGCTGCCAGGGCCGCCGAGCCACCCAGCACCAGGGCGACGGGCCACAAGCCCCGCTCGTCGGCGATGAACACCGGCGCCGCCACACTCGAGGACACCAGCACGGCCAGGGTGCTGAGCCGGATCGCCATCCGCACCGGTTGACCTAGGCCCGTCACCATCAGCGGCACCATCACCAGGCCCCCGCCAACCCCCAGCAGGCCGCTGGCCAGACCCGCCACCAACCCCACGCCCACCAGAGGCAGCAGGGGCATGGGGCCGTTCAACCCCCGATCGACGCTGGCATCAGCCGATCGCGGACCCATCACCAGGGTCAGCAGGCCATACATGCCCGCCTGCAGCCCCAGCAGCAAGGCCCCAGACCACAAAGCCCCCAGGCGGCCAAACAAGGCGCTGGACAGCCCAGCCCCGACAGCAATGGCCAGGCTGGGGCGCAGCGGCAGCTGGGCGCTGCGCAGGTGGCTCCAGGTACCGCCCAGGGTGGTGGGCACGATCGCCAGGGTGCTGGTGGCCAGGGCCTGGTGCGCGGGCAATCCCAGCAACAGCAGCAATGGCGA
>JBJOHB010000070.1:0-7925 GCA_046047915.1 Cyanobacteriota bacterium | reverse complement strand
CCGTGGAAGCCGTTGTGGCCGCCCTGGGGGGTCAGCACGACCGTCCCGGGTTCGGCGGTGCTCCAGGCCGCCGCCAGCGCCTGAGCCGGGGCGACCGGCACCCATGGGTCATCGGCGGCCTGCAGCAGCAGCCAAGGGGGCAGTCCCGGCAGGGCCAGCAGCTGCTCCAATGGGCTGGCAGCGGCGTAATACTGCGCAACCGAGCCATACCCCCAGCGTGGGGCGGTGATCGCCCCATCAAAGGCCGCCAGGCTGCAGGCGGGGGCCGCCGCCAGGGCGCGGTGCTCGGCCGGCGACAGGCCGGCGGGGTCGGCGGAGACCTGCTGGCGCAGGCGCCGCAGCACCACCTCTAGGTAAAACCGGTTTCGGCGGCGCTGCATGTGATCGCAGCTGGCGGCCAGGTCCAGCGGCGCGCTGAGGGCCACCAGGCCATCGAGGCCGCTGGGCTGGGCAAGCAGCGCATTGAGCAGCACGGTGCCCCCCAGCGACAGCCCCACCCCCAACAGGGGCAGCCGCCCCGCCAGCTGCCGGGCCCGGCTAAGCACCGGCAGCAGATCGCTGCTGCAACTGGCGGCATAACTGCCTGCGGCCAGGGCCCGCCCCGCCCCGGCGCCGCGCAGGTTGAGGCGCAGCACCGCCAGCCGGCGTTGCAGCAGCAAGGCCGTCAGGCGCCTGACCCCGACGCTGTCGCTGCTGCCCCCCAGGCCATGCACCAGCAGCACCAGCGCCCGGGCCTGGTGCCGGGCCTGCGATGGATGGGCCAGCCACCCGTGCAGAGCACCGCCTTCAACCGGCACCAGGATCTGCTGCTGGTCGTGGGGCAGGGCCAGGTGCTGGGGCCTCAGGCTGTCCCGCAGGGTCTGCAGATCGCCGCCGAACCAGGGAAACCGGGGGCAAAAGGGCTCCAGACCCAGAGGCCCCATCGGATCAGACCGCCGCTGGAGCCTTTTTACCCACCCCCAGCTCCCGCAGCTCGCTGACCAGGCCCGCCAGCACGGCTTTGGCATCGCCAAAGACCATGGCGGTCTGGGGCAGTTCGAACAGGGCGTTCTTGATGCCGGCGTAGCCGGCCCCCAGGCTGCGTTTGACCACGAACACCTGGCGCGCCTGGTCGACCTCGAGCACCGGCATGCCGAACAGGGGGCTGGTCGGATCGCTCTTGGCGTCGGGGTTGACCACGTCGTTGGCCCCCAGCACGATCACCACGTCGGTGCGGGGAAACTCGGGGTTGATCGTGTCCATCTCGAGCAGTTGCTCGTAGGGCACATCGGCCTCGGCCAGCAGCACGTTCATGTGGCCCGGCATGCGGCCGGCCACCGGGTGAATGGCGTAGCTGACCTCGGTGCCGTTGGCCTCGAGCAGCTTGGCCAGCTCGCGCAGGGTGTGCTGGGCCTGGGCCACCGCGAGGCCGTAGCCGGGCACGAACACAACCCGCTCGGCCGTCTCGAGGGCCATGGCGCACTCTTCTGACGAGCAACTGGTGATGCGGGTGTAGCCGGCTTCATCGCCACCGCCGCCCACCGACCCACCAGCAGCCGCGCCCAGGGCACCGCCGAACAGCACGCTGACCAGCGAGCGGTTCATGGCCGTGCACATCACCTGGGTGAGGATCAGGCCCGCCGCGCCCACCATGGCACCGGCCACGATCAGCAGCTGGCTGCCGACCACGAAACCCGCCGCTGCTGCGGCCACGCCCGAATAACTGTTGAGCAACGAGATCACCACCGGCATGTCGGCCCCGCCGATCGGCAGGGTCACGCCGATGCCCAGCAGGGTCGACGCCCCCACCAGCAGCCACAGGGGCAGGCCCGCCGGATCGCCGATCAGCAGCACACCAGCCACCAGGGCGATGGCGGCGAGGCTGATGTTGACCCCATGGCGCAGTTGGCTCTGGGTCCAGCCCGGGGTTTCGATCCAGCCCTGCAACTTGCCCATGGCCACGATCGAGCCGCTAAAGGTGATCGCGCCGACAAACACCGAGATCACGATCGAGATCAGCGACACCAGATCGCCCGCGGCGCCGGCAGCAGCAGCCGCAGGGCCAGCGCTCTGAAACAGCGCCACAGCGACGGCCACCAGCAGCGAGGCCATGCCCCCGCAACCGTTGAACAGGGCCACGGTCTCGGGCATGGCGGTCATCGGCACCCGCTGGGCCATCAGCAGACCGGCCAGGCCGCCGACGGCACTGCCGGCGGCAATCCAGAGCCAGGCCTGGGGGCTCAGCTGCTGCTGGAGCAACAGGCCGACGACAGCCAGCCCCATGGCCAGGGCCGCCAGGCCATTGGCCGCCCGGGCCGAGCGCACCTTGGACAGGCCCTTGAGCCCCAGGGCCAACAGCAGCACCGCCACCAGGTCGATGGCGTAGCTCAACACAGACGTGGTGGTCATGGCTGGGAGCTCGAAGATTTACGGCTGGAGGATTTGGGCCCGAACATCGCCAGCATCCGGTCGGTGACGACGAAACCGCCGATCACGTTGAACAGGGCAAAAGCCAACGAGGCCGCCCCCAGCACCAGCAGCGCCGGGTTGCCATCGGCCTGGGCGATCAGGGTCAGCGAAGCCAGCACGGTGATGCCGCTGATCGCATTGGCGCCGCTCATCAGCGGGGTGTGCAAGGTGGGCGGCACCTTGCCGATCAGTTCAAAGCCCAGCAGGCCGCCCAGCAGCAGCACCCACAGGGCCTGGGAGAAGGAGCTCATGGTCAGACGGAGGCAAGGGATGGAGCCGCCGCATCGGCGGCCGGCAGCAGGTCGGGCCGCAGACAGCGGCCGCCGTGGCTGATCAAGCAACCCGCCAGGATCGGATCCTCTGGATCGACCTGCAGCGTGCCGCTGGCCAGCAGATGTTTGAGCAAGGCCAGCAGGTTGCGGGCATAGAGGGCACTGGCATGGTTGGCGACGCTGCTGGGCAACTGATCGGCGCCGATCAGCTGCACGCCGTGGCGCCAGACCGTCTCGCCCGCCACCGTGCCCTCGCAGTTGCCCCCCTGGGCCACCGCCAGATCGACGATCACCGAACCGGGCTTCATGCCGGCCACCATGCCGTCGCTGATCAGCCGCGGAGCCGGCTTGCCTGGCACCTGGGCCGTGCAGATCACCAGATCGGCCAGGGCCAGCTGGTCGCTCAGCTGCTGGCGCTGGGCCGCAAGAAACGCCTCGGAGGCCGCCAGGGCATAGCCACCGGCTTCGGCAGGCCGCTCCTGTTCGGTCGGTGGATCGATGAACCGGCCCCCCAGCGACGCCACTTGCTCTTTGGCGGCGGGACGCACATCAGAGACGTAGACCACCGCCCCCAGCCGGCGCGCCGTGGCCACCGCCTGCAAGCCGGCGACGCCGGCCCCGAGCACCAGGGCCCGGGCCGGTTGAATCGTGCCGGCGGCCGTCATCAGCATCGGCACGTAGCGATCCAAGGCCGCTGCGGCCAGCAGGACAGCCTTGTAGCCGGCGATGTTGGCCTGGGACGACAGCACGTCCATGCTCTGGGCGCGGCTGATGCGGGGCAACAGCTCCATGGCCACGGCTGAGACCTGGCCCGCGGTCAGTAGGCCGAGGCGCTCAACCGCGTCATAGGGCTCGAGCAGCCCCACCAGCAAGGCCCCGGCTTTGAGCTGGCGCAGCTGCTCTGCCGCCGGCGGCGCCACCGTCAGCACCACATCGGCCCCGCCCCAGTCGAGCTGGTCTGCGGGGACCACACGGGCACCGGCCTCGATGTACAAGGCATCGCCATAGCCGGCGGCCTGGCCGGCACCGGCCTCGAGCTGGGGCTCCAGGCCCGCCGCCACCAGGGCCCGGATGGTCTCAGGGGTTGCGGCGACGCGGCGTTCGCCGGCGCGCCGCTCACAGGGGACAAGCACACTCAGCACACCATCACCTCACGCCGCCGCTAAAGCGGGGCCCATTTGTCTTCCATTTGGAAGGGCAGGGGCGCGAACGGCAATCGTTTGGAGCCGATTGTGCGCACACCCCCACCGGCCGCACCCCGCAGACGGGGCTCAGAACAGGGGCAGCAATTCCTGCTCCAGGCAGACCGCCTGCGGCCACGCCCCCTGATGGCGCAGTTGGCGGGCCCGCAGAATCATCGGATCGATGTCGCATTCGAGCTCCCAGCACTGCTCGAGCAGGCGGCGACGTTCACCGGGATCAAGCTGGTCCATGGGGTGAGCCGTGATGGCCAGAAGCTAGGAACGCCGCCGGCTGTGCCCATAGGCCAGAACACTCAATAATGCGGCGATGGTCCCCGTCTCGTTTGACCTGAGCAGGCCGCTGCCGCTGCAGCCCCGCCAGTGGCAGAGCCAATTGATCCAGCTGCTGCGCGCCCGACTGGGCCAGGGGGGCGCCCTGGGCCAGGACGTGTTGATCCATGCCGGCCCGGGGGCGGGCAAGACCCTGGGGGCCCTGCTGGCGATCTGGCGCCTGCAGCAGGACCGGCGAATCGGGCGGTTTGTGGTGTTCTGCCACCGGACCGCGATCGCCGCCCAGTGGCTCAAGGCGGCGGCCCGACTCGAGCTGAACCTGGCCGAGTGGTCGCTCGACACCGCCGATGCCCTGGAGGCAGCCACAGCCGATCAGGGTCTGCTGCTGAGCTACCAGACGGCTGCGCTACACCAAGGCCGGCTGCAAGCGCTGCTGCAGCGCTGGGGGGCCGCGCCGTGGATGGCGATCGCCGACGAGGTTCACCATCTGGGGGTCGATCCCGACGAACCCGAGGCCGCCGCCTGGGGCCATGCCTTCAGCACGCTCACCAGCTCAGCCGCCCTGCGGCTTGGACTGACCGGTACCCCGTTCAGGGCCGACCAGCTGGCGTTCTGTGCGGCCCGCAGGCAGGCCTGCCGCGACGGGGACCAGATCACCTGGCAGATCGTGCCCGACCTGTGCGTCGAACCGCGCCAGCTCATCGCCGCCGGCGATGTGCGGCCGCTTGAATTTCGCTTTCAGGATGGCTGGGTCGACCACGCCCGCCCCGATGCCCCCGCCGAGCCCGAAGCCGAACGGTCCTGCCTGTCGGCCGAGACCCGCGAAAGCTGGCGGGCCCGCAACCTGCGGCGGGCGATCCGGCTGGGGGATGCCAGCAGCATCGCTCTGCGGGTGTTGCTGCAGGCCCGCAAAGGCCTGGCCCGGGTGCGGCAGCAGCACCCCGAGGCCGGTGGTCTGGTGTTCGCCCGCGACATCGCCCATGCCCGCCAGATCGCCCAGCTGCTGCAGGACGAAGGCGATCAGGTGCTGCTGGTGCATTCGCTCGACCCGGAGGCGAGCGAACGCCTGCGCCGTTTTCACCAGGGACAGGGGGACTGGCTGGTCAGCATTGACATGTGTTCGGAGGGGTTCGACGCACCGCGCCTGCGGGTGGTGGCGTACCTGAGCACCGTGGTGACCCGCAGCCGCTTTGTGCAGGCGATCACCCGGGCCGTGCGCCTCGAGGGGGATCGCTGCGCCCAGGAGGCGATCCCCCGGGATGCCTCGCTTGTGTTTGCCCCGGCCGACCCCCTGCTGCTCAGCCATGCCCGCAGCTGGTCGATCAGCGAGCCCTACCTGCTGCGCGGCAGCATGCCGGCGCCGCTCCCCGACCCAATGGGCGGCGGCGGCGCCCAAGGGTCCCTGCCCCTGGCAGCGGTGGACCAGGGAACCGGCGGCGTGATCGCCTTGGGGGGGCCCCAGCTGCCGGGGTTTGTCGGCAGCACGACGCAGCACAGGCGACCAGCCTGAGCAGACGATCTGCGACGTTGTGTCAACCAACACCGCCAGATGGCCGGCCAACAGCCACCCTGGTCCCAGCACCAGGGGACGGTGAGCATGGACGCAGCGATCGAACGTCGACTGACCGTGGCCGTGAGCTGGGCTCTGGCACGGCACGCCACCCTGGATGCCTTCGAATTGTTCGAGGAAAGCTTTGCCCTCAACGAAGAGTTCCGTGAGTGGCTGCTCTGCCTGGAAGAACACCCCGACCTGCTGGAAGCCAGCGTGCTGATGGTGCCCTCCAACCTCAGGGAGCTGTTCGACAAGGCCAGGCGCCCTGAAACCGATGGACTCCTGGAGATCTGAACCGCTCCGAAACCAGCTCCTGAGACAACTGCGTTTAAATCTAAAGCAAATCTGAAGCAAGTCCAAGCACGGGCGGCGTCCCTTTGCTTTTCTTGATCAGAGCACTCCCGCGAACCCCTGCAGCCCCATGGGCAGAGGAGCCGCTCGCCAATTCGCACCCCGATCCACTAGGCTTAACTCATAGTCATTCCGCATAAGGGACCATGGGTGTGGAAAATCTGGTCATCGTCGGCTCGGGGCCTGCCGGGTACACCGCTGCCATCTACGCCGCCCGCGCCAACCTCAATCCCCTGCTGATCACCGGCTTTCAGGACGGCGGCATCCCAGGCGGTCAGTTGATGACCACCACCCACGTCGAAAACTTTCCAGGATTCCCTGATGGGATCCTGGGTCCCGATCTGATGGACCGGATGAAGGCCCAGGCCGTGCGCTGGGGCACCCGGTTGGTCGAAGCCGATGCCGAAGCGATCGACCTCAGCCAGCGCCCCTATCGGATCACTGCCGAAGGCCAGGTGATCGAGACCCAGGCCGTGATCCTGGCCACCGGGGCGAGCGCCAACCGCCTGGGCCTGCCCAGCGAGGAGCGCTTCTGGAGCCGGGGCATCAGCGCCTGCGCCATCTGCGATGGCGCCACCCCCCAGTTCAGAAATGAGGCGGTGGCCGTGGTGGGCGGCGGTGATTCGGCCTGCGAAGAGGCGGTCTACCTGACCAAGTACGGCAGTCACGTGCACCTGATCGTGCGCGGCGGCAGCCTGCGGGCCAGCGCGGCCATGGCCGACCGGGTGCTGGCCAACCCCAACATCACCGTGCACTGGAACCGCCAGGTGGCTGACGCCAGCGGCGACGACTGGCTCGCCGCAATCCACCTGCGCGACAGCAATAGCGGCGCCAGCGAAGAGCTAGCTGTCAAAGGCCTGTTCTATGCCATCGGTCACACCCCCAACACCCGCCTGGTGGCCGGTCAGCTCGAGCTGGATGCCATGGGCTACCTGGTGACCCTGCCGGGCCGCCCCGAAACCAGCAAGGAGGGCGTCTATGCCGCCGGCGATGTGGCTGACGCTGAATGGCGCCAGGGCATCTCCGCGGCTGGCAGCGGCTGTCAGGCCGCCCTCGCAGCCGAGCGCTGGCTCAGCCATCACCAACTGGCCGTCACCGTCAGCCGCGAACCCGTCGATCCCCAGGAGGTCGGTGAGCCCACCCGCACCGCCGTCAGCGACGAAGCCAACTTTGACGCCAACGCCCTCTGGCAGAAGGGCAGCTATGCACTGCGCAAGCTGTATCACGACAGCAGCAAGCCGCTGCTGGTGGTGTACACCTCACCCACCTGTGGCCCCTGCCACGTGCTCAAGCCCCAGCTCAAGCGGGTGCTTGACGAGCTGGGCGGCGCCGCCCAGGGGGTCGAGATCGACATCGAAGCCGATCAGGAGATCGCCGTGCAGGCCGGCGTCACCGGCACGCCCACCGTGCAGCTGTTCTTCAACAAGGAGCTCAAGGAGACGTTCCGCGGCGTCAAGCCACGCAGCACGTTCAAGGCTGCGATCGAGTCGCTGATCGGGGTTCCCGCCTGATCAGCACTCAGCCGATCAACGCTGACCTGATCAGCGCTTGCGGGGGCCGCCGGGCCGGTTGCCGCCCGGCCTGGGACCGGTGGCCCCTGCATTGCGCTCCCGGTAGGTGATGCGCCCGCGGGTCAGGTCGTAGGGACTGATCTCGACGAGAACCTTGTCCCCGGCGAGCAGCTTGATGCGGAACTTGGTCAGTTTGCCGGCCGCCCGGCAAAGGCACTGGTGACCTGCCGGCTGCTCCAGGGTCACCAGGTAGAACCCGTTGCCCTGTTCCTTTTCAATCACTCCGGAGGTCTCGATCATGCGGCGGCCTGCGCTCTCC
>JBJOHB010000069.1:0-7237 GCA_046047915.1 Cyanobacteriota bacterium | reverse complement strand
GCCTTGCTCAGATGGCGCACCAGCTCGGCGGGCGAGGTGTTGTCCAAAAAGCGGCGAAAGTCTTCGCGGTCCTCGGCATCGGCCTCGGCATCGACCGGGATCGAGGCATCCGCCACCACCTCTTCAAGCATCCAGATGCTGCTGCCGGTGCGCAGGGCCAGGGCGATGGCATCGCTGGGGCGGGCATCGAGCTCCTGCTGCTGTTCGGGGCCCGGACCGCTCAGCTTGAGCACGGCCCGAAAGGTGTTGTCCTCGATCGCATGCACGATCACGCGATCCAGCGTCAGCCCACCGACCACCAGCAGGCTGGCCATCAGGTCATGGCTCAAGGGGCGGGGTGGGGTCTGCCCGCTGAGCCCGGCCAAAATGTTCTGGGCCTGGGCCTGGTCAATCCAGATCGGCACCTGCCGACGTCCGGAGGGATCGCGCAGCAACACGATCGGGCTGCGGCTCGCCGCATCAAGGGCAATGCCCGCGACGCTCATCTCGACCATGGCCGCCGTGCGCCTGCTGCCTGATTATGGCCAGCAGAGGAACGGAGCGCCGCAGCCATGTTCACCGGTTTGGTGCAGGCCATCGGCACCGTGCAGCGATCCGGCAGCAGCCTGCTGATCACCTGGCAGCACGGGCAGGGCCTGGAATCACCCCTGCAGCTTGGCGACAGCGTCGCCGTCGATGGCGTCTGCCTGACCGTGACCCGGCTGCTGCCGGCAGGGTTCAGCGCCGATGTGAGCAGCGAGACCCTGGCGCGCAGCACCTTGGGTGCCAAGGCCGATCGCGGGGCCTGCGTCAACCTGGAACCCGCCCTGCGCCTGGCCGATCGCCTGGGCGGTCATCTGGTCAGCGGCCACGTGGACGGCCTGGGGCAGGTCGCCTCGATCGCGCGTCACCCCGGCTCCTGGCACCTGGCCCTGCGCTGGCATGACAGCCACTTCGGGCGTTACATCTGCGACAAGGCCAGCGTGGCGGTCAACGGCATCTCGCTGACGGTGGCAGGGGCCAGCGAGGACGGCAGCGACTTCTGGATCGCGGTGATCCCCCACACCTGGGCCCACACGACCCTGCAGCAGCTGCGCCCCGGCGAAGACGTGAATCTGGAGGCCGATCTGCTGGCCAAATACGCCGAACAACTGCTGCGGCATGGCAGTAGGGGTGCCGTCAGTCGCGATGCGCTCAGTCGCGGTGGCAACAACCTCAGTGACGACTGGCTGCGTCAAAACGGCTGGGGCTGACAAGCCCTTCAGCCCTGCCTACGGTCAGAACGAGTCACCGAGACGCCATGGCGACCAACGCCGAACGCGAACGCACAACCGCCGCCAGCCTGCGCGCCTTCACGATCGCCGAAGGGATCCTGTTGCTGGTGCTGGGAATCCTGGCCCTGGTGTTCCCGGTGATTGCCTCCGCCTGGGTGACGGTGATCGTGGCGATCGCCTTTCTGGTGGGAGGGGTGCTGGGCTGGGTCAGCAACCTGACACGCGCCCGGCGGCTGAGCCGCTGGCATTGCTTCTCGCGGCTGGTGATCTCGACCCTCTTTCTGGTGGTGGGTCTGTGGATCATTCAGCAGTTCAGCGCCGGACCCTTGGCCGCGGGGCTGCAGGTGGCGGCGCTGGCCTATGCCGTCGGCATTGTGTTTGTGGTGGAAGGGCTCGTCTCGACCGTTGTCTCCCTCAGCCACACCGAACGCAACGGTTGGGGATGGGGCCTCGCCAACGGCGTGGTGACCCTGATCCTGGGCATCCTGATCCTGAGCATGAAGGCCTGGGGCCTGATGTCAGTGCTGGGAATCCTGGTGGGGATCAGCTTCCTGTTCAGCGGCATCGACCTGTTGGCGTTCAGCGCCGCCTTTCATGCCGACGACGATGCCTCCTGAGCCTCGTCGTCCAGCGGCGTGAGCCAGATGGAACCACTTTCTTTGTGCAGTTCAATCCGGAACTCCTGACCGGGTTCCAGCCCCATGCGACGGGTGTAGGCATGACCGATCAACAGATTGCCGTTGCCATGCACCCTGGTGCGAAATTCAGCCTGTCGGCCCTTGGCACCACCGCTGCTGCCGCTTGAACCGTTCGGCAGGCTGTAGCCCTTGGCTTCGACCAAGGCGCGATAAAAACTCTTCTTGAGCAAGCGGCCGCTGGGACCGACATAGCCACAGGCCCTGGCGATCTGATCTTCTGGTCTGTTGCTCAAAGAGCGGGCCCGCTCCAGCAGCGCCTCGCCGACCAACATCCCAGGTGAGTGGGAATCCGTTGCAGATGTCTGCGCTGCCATGGCCCGAATCAACCCTTCTCAAACAACCCTGTTGAAATTGTGCCGATCCAACCTGGCCATCGGCAAGGTCTGACTGGCGAACCCGCGTGAATCAGAGCAAATAGAGGATGCCGTAAAGGATCACCCAGATGCCGTCGACAAAATGCCAGTACAGCTCGGCAGCCTCGAGGCCGAAATGGCTGTGCTGGTTGATCCTGCCTCCGCTGCGGGCCTGAAACCAAACGATCAGAATGCAGATCACCCCCAGGGTGACGTGCAGGCCGTGAAACCCGGTCAGGGCATAGAAGGTGCTGGCGAACAGGTTGTCGGTCAGCCCAAACGGCAGCGAGAAATACTCCACCATCTGTCCCCCCAAAAAGGCCACACCAAGGGCGATGGTCAGCAGCAACCAACGGCGGCAAGCCGGCAGAGCGCCAGCGCGGCAGGCACTGCCTGCCCGATGAAAGGTGAAGCTGCTGACCAGCAGCAGCACCGTGTTGATCGTGGGCAGCAGCAGCTCCAGCTCGTAGATGGCACCGGCCGGTAGTGGATTGACAGCCCGAAAGGTGAGGTAGGCGGCAAAGAACCCGGCAAAGGTCATCCCGTCGGCCACCAGAAAGGTGGCCAGGCCAAACAGACGGTGATCGCCGTGCTCTTCGCCTACGGCGTGGTCTTGGGCGTGGTCCTTGGCCGTGGCCGTGGTGACGGGTTGAAGGCTGGTGTCCATGCGGAGCCTGGGGTCGGGGGGTTGGGAGGCGATCGGATTCAGGATTTGCCCGAGGCCCAAAGGTCGCGGCCACTGATGCGGTCGAGATCAAAACCGCCGGGGTGTTCGCCGTAGCCATAGGGCTCGGTCACCAGCGGCGCCTCGCCGATCCAGTTCTCGACCGGGGGGGGTGAGCTCGTCAGCCACTCGGGGGTCAGGGCATTCCAGGGGTTGTCGCCCGCCACAGGACCGCGCATGGCGGTGAGAACCACGTTGATCAACAGCGGCACGGTGCTGATCGCCATCAACAGCGCACCGACACTGCTGACCTGGTTCCAGGTGGTGAAGGCCGGGTCGTATTCAGCGACCCGCCTGGGCATGCCATTGAGACCGAGCCAATGCTGGGGGGCAAAGCAGAGGTTGAAGCCGATGAAGGTCAACAGAAAATGGAGTCGACCGAGATCCTCATTCAGCAACCGACCGGTGAACTTCGGATACCAGTGGTACAAGGAGGCGAAAATCACGAACACCGAGCCGCCGTAGACGATGTAGTGAAAGTGAGCGACCACAAAGTAGGTGTCGTGCACATGGATGTCGAAAGGGACCTGGGCCAGGGCGACGCCGGTGATGCCACCGAAGACAAAATTGAAGATGAAGGCACAGGAGAACAGCACCGCACTGTTGAGGGCGATCTTTCCACCCCACAACGTGGCGAGCCAGTTGAAAAACTTGATGCCCGTCGGCACAGCAATGAACGACGTCGCAATCGTGAAGAAGAGTCGCATCCAGGGTGGGGTGCCGCTGGTGAACATGTGGTGAGCCCAGACGACCAGGCCCAGAACGACAATCGCCATGATCGAGTACACCATCGTGGCGTAGCCAAACAGGGGCTTGCGCGCATGGACCGGCAGAATTTCGCTGACCAGGCCAAAGGCCGGCAAGACCATGATGTACACGGCCGGGTGTGAGTAAAACCAGAACAGGTGCTGGTACACCACCACATTGCCGCCCAGGCTTGGATTGAAGAAGCCGGTGTGGGCAATGATGTCAAAGCTCAGCAGCACCAGGGTCCCGCCCAACACCGGCGTCGCCAGCACCACAAGAATGCTGGTGCCAAGCATGGCCCAGCAAAACATCGGCAGCTGCATCAGCTTGAGACCAGGACGGCGAAGCTTGAGGACCGTGGCAATGAAATTGATGCCACCAAAAATCGAACTCCCACCCAGCAAAAGCACGCTCAGAATCCAGACGATCTGACCGGCTGCAGGCGTGGTCAGACTCAAAGGTGGATAGGCCGTCCATCCAGATTGGGAGGCAGCACCCGCGAGGAAATAACTACTGATCAACAGAATGCCGGCGGGCGGAATCAACCAGAAAGCCACCGCATTGAGCCGTGGAAAAGCCATGTCCCTGGCTCCCACATAAAACGGAATCAGATAGTTGCCGAAGGCGCCATTAACCACCGGCACGATCCAGAGAAAGATCATGATCGTGCCGTGCAAGGTCAGCACCTCGTTGTAGGTGTCGCGGCTGACAAAGTCAGACAACGGGCTGGCCAGCTCTGTGCGAATGACGCCGGCCAGGGCGCCGCCAATGAAATAGAACAGAAAACCGCAAACCAGGTATTGAATGCCGATCACCTTGTGATCGAGGCTGAAACTGAAGTACCGCAGCCATCCCTGAGGCTGCAGGCCCTGCTCCAGATCCAATGGGTTCGCAACGGTCATGGCTCAAACAGGGAGGGCGGACAGGGGGATCAAGCGACGGGTTGAGCAGCCATTCAGCTGCTTACCCCGTGGGCTGGCCAGGAGCAGCGGCAACGGTGGCTGGCTTGTTGGCCTGCAACCAGGCCTCAAACGACTCGGGTTCATGGACGACGACGGTGGAGCGCATGCCGCCGTGGTACGGACCGCACAGTTCGGCGCAAACAATCGGATAGGAACCCGGCCGGGTGGCGGTGAAGGTCAGCACGGTCGGCTGCCCTGGGATCACGTCCTGCTTGAGGCGGAACTGGGGCACCCAGAAGGCATGGATCACATCGCGGGCCTCCATGTGCAGCTCCACGCTCTGCCCCAGGGGGACGTGGAGCTCACCGCTGGTGATCTCAGCGCCGGGGTAGTGAAAGATGAAGGCGAACTGCATCGCCGTGACATCCACGGGCAGCACCGGACCGCCATCACCGCTGCTGCCGATGCCTCCCCAGATGCGTTCAGACTGGTCGGGACTCTGCAGGGAGACCTGTTCAACCATCGGCGCCATGGCGCTGTGGTCATGGAAGGAAGCCATGCCGCCCATGCGCTCGTAGATGTCGTAGCTGTAAATGCCGACAAAGAGCACGACGACGGCGGGAATGGCGGTCCAGACAATTTCCAGCGGCAGATTGCCCTCGATCGCCAGACCATCGCCGGTGTCACCAGCCCGGCGGCGAAAGCGGACCAAGCTGTAGACGATCAGTCCGGTAATCCCCAGGAACAGAATCGTGCCGATGCTGAACAGGACGACAAACAAATCGTCATAGACCGGTGCATTACTGCTGGCGTCAACGGGCAACAGGTTGACGTTGTGCCCCACCCACAGACCGCTGAGGGTGAGCACGATGCCGATCAACAGGGTGACCAGGGCTGTAGGAACGGCCATTGGGCTCTGCGGGCAGAAGCCAGAGGTCCCACCCTATGGGGAGTTTTTGGCCTGTGTGCAAAAGGTGCTGATTTGCAGGTCAAACGGTCCACAGATCCAGAAACGATGGCTACGTTGAATCGCCATCGCTCCAGGTGCCGTGCAATCCAGCTGGACCGATCCCAAGCTCTCGAAGCGGCTGGCCCAGCTCAGCGCCCATCTCGTGGTCGCCCTGGTGGCCCTGGTCGGCATCGGCGGCGCCACACGGGTGATGGAGGCAGGCCTGGCCTGCCCCGACTGGCCCCTCTGCTACGGCAGCCTGCTGCCAGGAGGCCGCATGAACATGCAGGTCTTTCTGGAATGGTTTCACCGGCTTGACGCGTTTGTGGTCGGCGTTGCCCTGCTGGTCCTTTGGGGGGTCAGCGTCTGGCAGCGACGGGCACTGCCCCGCTGGGTGCCCTGGCTCTGCAGCGGCGCCCTGCTGCTGGTGGTGATTCAGGGGGGACTCGGAGCCCTGACGGTGTTGGCCCTGTTGCCGAGCGCCGTGGTCACCGCCCATCTGGCCGTGGCCCTGCTGTTGGTGGCCGTGATCAGCGCCACCAGCCAGCGGCTGCTGAGCACGGGCGATGGGGTCACCAGCAGACCACCGCTGCTGTGGATGGTGGTAGCCGCCATCAGCCTGGTCGCCGTTCTGGCCCAATGCCTGTTGGGGGGCGCCATGGCCACCCAGTGGGCGGCCGAACGCTGCCTCAGCAGCGGTCAAGACTGTGCATGGCTCACTGCCCATCGCCATCTGGCCACGGTCGCCGCTGCGGCGGTTGTCGTTCAAGCGGGCTTCGCGCTTCTGCTCAAGCTCAGAGGTGTCGTCTGCGGCCTGAGCCTGTCGGCGGCAGCCCTGGTGCTGGTGCAGGTGGGCCTGGGCCTCAGCAGCTGGCATCTGCAATTGCAGGCCCCATGGATCACGGTCACCCACCAGGTGGTGGCCGCCCTGCTGGTCGCCGTGCTGACGGCCGGCCTCAGCCGCGAGGTGGCCCATGGTTAGCGCCGCATTGACCAACGCCACCGCAGAAGCGGCGGCCGCCCCAACCCCGGCGCCGGGCCGGCGCCGCCCGGTGCTGCCGGCCTGGCTCGAGATCGCCAAGCCCCGCCTGATCCCCCTGCTGCTGGCCACCACCCTGGGGGGCATGGCCCTGGCCGAGGACGGGTGGCCCGCCAGCGGTGCCACCGTCGCCCTGACCCTGCTGGGGGGCACCCTGGCCTCGGCCGCCGCCGGCATCCTCAACTGTCTGTGGGAACAGGACCTCGATGGGCGCATGCAGCGCACCAGCGGCCGTGCCCTGCCGTCGGGACGCCTGGCCCAGAACGTGGCCTTTGGCCTGGCGATCGGCCTGACCGTGGCGGCGGTGCTGGTGTTGAGCCTGGGGGTCAATCCTTTGGCCGCCGGCCTGTCGCTGCTGGGTCTGTGCAGTTACGTCCTGCTGTACACCGCTTTGCTCAAACCCCGCACCAGCCAGAACATCGTCATTGGCGGGGTGGCCGGCGCCATCCCGCCCCTGGTGGGGGCGGCGGCGGTGAGCGGCCACCTGGGCCTGGGCGCCTGGTGGTTGTTCGCCTTGGTGATGGTCTGGACACCGGCCCATTTCTGGGCCCTGGCCCTGCTGCTGCGGGACG
>JBJOHB010000068.1:0-14336 GCA_046047915.1 Cyanobacteriota bacterium | reverse complement strand
TGGGGTGGAGCTACGTGAACCGCCGGCTGGTGGCCGAGCGCATCAGCTACGAAGAATCGGGTTGGTACGACGGTCAGGTCTGGGAGAAGCCCCTGGCCTGGCGCCAGCAGGATCTGCTGGTCTCCCAGCACCAGGTGGCCCCCGTGCTGCACAGGTTGCAGCGAACCGGGCTTGCGGTTGCCGCACTGCTGTTGCTGGGGGCGGGCATCTGTCAGGCTCTGGGCAACGTCCTGCTCCCATGAGCCTGCCCTCCGGTCTTGGCGGCACGTCACGCACCTCGGTCTCGCCGCTCGAGGTTCGGCTGCTGCGCAATGGAATCGCCGAGTCACGCCACCGGGTGCATGCGGTGGTCTGCGACGGCCGCGGCAGGGTGTTGATGCGGGCGGGCGACCCCCAGCAGCTGAGCTTTGTGCGCTCGGCGCTCAAGCCCTTTCAAGCGACGGTGTTCGTGGCCAGCGGCGCCGCCGACGCCTGCGGTTGCGGCGAACGGGGCTTGGCGATCGCCTGCGCTTCCCACGCCGGCACGGCGGCCCATGCCCGCGAGGCCTTTCGGCTGTTGTGGGGGGCCGAGATTGAGCCCGAGCAGCTGCAGTGTCCGATCCCGACAGGGGGCAGCAGCGCCTTGGAGCACAACTGCTCGGGCAAGCATGCGGCCTTTTTGGCCACCTGCAAACGACTCGGTTGGAGCAGCGAGAGCTACCTGCAAAGCGAGCACCCCCTGCAGCAGGAGGTGCTCAAGCGGGTGGCCGAGTTGCTGGCCCTGCCGGCGGCCGAACTGGTGGTGGCCCGCGACGACTGCGGTGCGCCCACCCTGCAGCTGCAGCTGGCCCAGATGGCCCTGCTCTACGCCCATCTGGGGGCGGGTGAACAGCCCGATCTGGAGCGGTTGCTGCGGGCGATGCTGGCCCACCCCGAGCTGGTGGCCGGCGAGGGGCGGTTCGACACCGAGCTGATGCGCCAGGGACACGGCCAGGTGCTCAGCAAGGGCGGTGCCGAAGGGATTCAGTGCTTGAGCCGGGTTGGCGACGGTCTGGGGCTGGCGATCAAGGTCGAGGACGGTGCCGCCCGGGCCAAGCATGCGGTCGCCCTGCACCTGCTCGAGCAGCTCGACTGGCTCACCCCCGAAGCGCTGGGGGATCTGCGCCGGCAGTTTCTGCAGCCCGCCGCCCACCTGCAGCTGCAGGTGGTGGGTGAGCTGCGCAGCACCGCCTAAAGCAGCACCACTTAAGAGGTGGCTCGTGGCCGGGGCTCAGGGTCTCGAGCACCCGGGCGTTGACCACGGCGTTGTCAAACGAGAGGCTGATCTCCAGGGCCAGCAGCACCAGCGTCACCCACAGGGCCTGCAGGCCGCCGCCAGTCCGATCAGGCAGCAGGCCAGGGGGAAGCGCAGGTAGCGAAACAGGCGTCGCATTGGCACAGGGCTCAGACCTTCATCCTGCCTCTGTTGTCGGGTGGGGGCACGCTGTTGTAAGGTCAGGAGACGGCGCGGGGTAGAGCAGCCTGGTAGCTCGTCGGGCTCATAACCCGAAGGTCGCGAGTTCAAATCTCGCCCCCGCCACCAACGCCTTGATGACCCCGGCAGCGACCCTGCCGGGGTTTTCTGTATCCCCCTGAGACCGTTGCTGGACGCTTCGCCTGCTGAGACGCTCAGCGCTGGGTTTGAGCCCGACGCGATCGTGGTCGGCTCGGGTGCCACCGGCGGGGTGGCCGCAATGGTGCTGGCCGAGGCGGGCCTGCGGGTGCTGGTGCTCGAGGCGGGGCCGGCCCTGCAACCCCAGCAGGCCTTCGGCGCCGAACCGATCAACAGCCTGCGGCGGCTGGCCAACCTGACCAGCGGTCGCCAGCGGCTGCAGCGCCATCACCCCGGCTTCTGGAAGCACAACCCCGAGCTGTTCGTCGACGAATGGCAGAACCCCTACACCACCCCCGAGGACGCGCCATTTCTGTGGAGCCGCGGCCGCCAGGTGGGGGGCAAGAGCCTCACCTGGGGGGGCATCACCCTGCGGCTGTCTGACTACGAGTTCAGGGCGGGTGAGCGCGATGGCAGCGGTCTGAGCTGGCCGATCGGCAGCGCCGACCTGGCCCCGTACTACGACCGGCTCGAGCGGCTGTTGGGGGTGCATGGCCACCGCGACGGCCTGCCCCAGCTGCCCGACGGCCACTACCGGCCGCCCCTGCCCCTGACCCCCGGCGAACAGCACCTGCAGCGCCGCATCGGCGCCGAGCTGGACCTGCCCCTGATTCATTCACGGGGGTTTGCGCTGCACCGCACGGGCGGCTGGCCGTCCAGCTGCAGCCCCGGCAGCACCCTGGCTAGGGCCCTGGCCACCGGCCGGGTTCGGCTTCAGGACGGGGCGGTGGTCAGCCATGTGCTGGTGCGGGACGGCCGCGCCACCGGCGTTGCCTGGGTCGACGCCGGCAGCGGCGCCCAGCGCTGCAGCCGCGCCCCGCTGGTGGTGCTGTGCGCCTCGACGATCGAGAGCGTGCGCATCTTGCTGCACTCGAGCGGCCCCTGGCAGGGCGGCGGGCTCGAGGACCCCTCGGGAACCCTGGGCCGGTATCTGATGGACCACATCTCGACCAGCCGCTTCTTTTCGATTCCCGATCAGCCGGCCCCTGCGGGCCCGGTCGAGCTGTCCGGGGCCGGCAGCTGCTTCATCCCCAACACGGTCAATCTTGAGGCCGGCAGCAGCGAGGGCTTCAGCGGGGGCTATGGCCTCTGGTGCGCCCTGCAGCGCTTCGACCCGCCGCGGCTGCTGCAGCGCCGCGCCGGCGCGGCGGTGGGCTTTTTGATCGGCCATGGCGAGGTGTTGCCCGCGGCCGACAACCGGGTCAGCCTCAACAGCGACCAGCGCGATGCCTGGGGCCTGCCCACGGCCCACATCGCCTGCCGCTGGGGCGCCAACGAGCAGGCGATGGTCGCCCACATGCAGGGCCGCATGGCAGCGGTGGTGGCGGCTGCCGGCGGCCAGATCAGGCCCCTGCACGAGCTGTTCGTGATGCCCCTGATCGAACCTCTGGTCAAGGGCAGCCTGGCGGTCTGCGACGGTGCCCCACCCCCCGGGTATTACATCCACGAGCTGGGGGGGGCCCGCATGGCCGCCGATGCCAGCGCCGGCGTGGTGGATCCCTGGAACCGCTGCTGGGGGGCCCCCAACCTGCTGGTCACCGATGGGGCCTGCTGGCCGCGGGCGGGCTGGCAGAGCCCGACCCTGACCGAGATGGCGATCACCTGGCGGGCCTGTGAGGCGGCGGCCCGTGGGTTTGTCAGCAGCTGAGCACCGGCCCAGCCAGCCGTGTCAACGGCCACAGTTCGGCCCGCCAGAGCCCCGCACAATGCGCGGGCGACCTTTTAAGGGTCGGGCAAGGGAGATCTCGGGCGGGGGGTGGCACCTCCGCCTTTTTCATGCCCGGGTGCGGCGAAACAGCCCATCGAGGTAGTGCTCGCTGACCTGACGGTCGTTGCAGCCGTTCTGGAACAGAAAGCTGGCCAGGGCCGAGCTGATCAGTTCCATCTGGTCCATCTGGGGGTGCGCAGCCAGGAACTCGCGCATGCCATCCAGCAGAACTTCGGGCACCTCGGCCTCCAGGCTGATGGTCGGATGGGCGAGCGGTTGTTCGATGCAGCGCTGCAGATGGTCTCGCTCGGGCCCCATGTCGTGTGTCGTTTGTCCGCTCGAGGCCCAGTAGGCCACGCTCCCCCGACCGCCGTCAAAAAGGGCTCAGCAGGCCAGACCCATGCCGGTTCTCGCTGAGATCCGCTGGTGTTCCTGACGTCCTCTGGGCGTTGGCTGCGACACGGGTGCCCATTGGTCAAGCCTGGCTGCGGCTGTCAAGTCGACGGTGAGCGGCGGCGTCATTTCCCCAGATCGGCAGCACCGGGGCGGCAGACCCGCGGCATCCTGTGGAAAACAGCCTCCCCCACTGGGGAAAACCCCGCTCGTGTGGGGAATCCAGCGATTGATCAGCAGGGCTGATGGGTGCGAATCCCTTGAGACACGCCCCGCGTTGAGACGCGCGACACAGCTGGTTTCGACCACAAAGCTTCAGCTTTGGCCGTGACCTGCCGTCATCCGCGCAGGCTGCTGGGCCCCAGCGGGTGATCGGCGTGGGGATAGGGCGTGTGGTGGTGAGGCTCTTCGTGGCTGTGGCTGTGGCTGTGATCGTGGTCGTGGTGGTGATGGCCCAGGGGAATCGGCACGCCGTCGGGCTGGCAGGCGCCGGTGCATTCGCGTTCGCACAGATCACAGCCGTCGGTCAGGCCTTCGACATGGTGGTGATGGCTGTGCTGGGGGGCGCCCACCTCGCGCTCAAAGCCCAGCACCTGGGCCCGGTATTTGCACAGCGAGCAGTTCATGGCCGTTTCGCCGGCCACCACCTCGTGCACCCGTTCGACAAAGGTCTCGATCACCTGGGCCTGGTCCCCCAGGTATGACGCCTGGACGAAGCGGACGTCGGGATGGTCGGCGGCAACCCGCTCGGTGTGCTGGCGGATGCGGCTCACCAGCACCCCCGAAAACAGGAAATAGGGAAAGACGACGATCCGCTTAAAGCCCAGCCGCACCACGTGCCGTAGCCCCGGCTCGACCAGGGGGAAGGTCACACCCGAATACACGGTCTCGCCCCAGCCGAACCCGAAGCCCTCGACCAGCATGCGGGTCACCTTGGCCACATTCGAGTTGGCATCGGGGTCCGACGAGCCCCGTCCCACCACCACCAGCAGGGTCTCGTGCAGCGGCGTCGGCTCGCGACCGGCCAGGCGGTCGTCGGCATCGGCCTGATCGAGGGCCTCGCGCACCCGGGCGCCGGCGGCCTGAATCATCTTCAGATCGACCCCCAGCTCACGCCCGTAATCGACCCGCAGCCCCGTTTCGGCGGCAAAGGTGTTGAGCACCGACGGGATGTCGTTCTTGGCATGGCCGGCGGCAAACAGCATCGCCGGCACCGCCAGCACGTGTTTGACCCCCTGCTGCTGCAACCGCTCGAGGCCGTCCCGCAAAATCGGCCGGGCAAATTCGAGGTAACCGTGCTCGACCGGCAGCGGCGCCAACCGCCGGGCCACCAGGGCCGCTAGCTCGGCAAATTCGGACACGGCCAGGCGGTTGCGGCTGCCATGCCCGCAGATCAGCACCCCGATCGGCCCATGGGGGCCGGGGCTGAGCAGAGCAGACGACGAAGCGAGGGCAACCACCATGACAGCCAAGACCAGCCTTGACCCTATGTCGTCCTGGTGTGGGATCTGGGCGAAGATTGGGCCCCCGGTACCGGTCCATGGCCCTGCGCCTGCCCCCCTACCAACCCCTGCCGCCGCCGGCCGCGGGCCAGGAGCTGATCGAGCTGCCGATCGCCAACCTGCAGCCCACCCAGCTGTGCGTGGGCCTGGCCGAGGTGGCCAGCCGCATCGCCGACTTCAGCGCCGACGATGCCGCCCAGCAACGCACCTATCTGGCCGGCAAGCCGGTGCCGCTGGTGCGCAGCCGCAGCGGGGCGGTGTGGATGGTGGACCGGCACCATCGCCTGCGGGCGCTGATGGAGTTGCAGCCGCAGGCCACTGCCTTTGGCTATGTGGCGCTCGAGGTCGACAGTGATGAGCGCGCCGTGGTGCTCGAGCAGCTCCACCAGCGCGGCTGGCTGTACCTGTATGACGGCCGCGGCCTGGGTCCGCTCAATCCGGCGGTGCTGCCTGCAACCCTGCTGGGTCTGCAAGACGACCCCTACCGCAGCCTGGTCTGGAAGTTGAAAAAGGAGAAGGTGCTCGAGGCGGCGCCGCTGATCCCCTTCCATGAATTTCGTTGGGGCGCCTGGCTGCGCAGCCGCACCCTGCCGCCGTTCAGCTCGCTGCGGCTGGAGCCGGCCCTGCCGGCCGCCCGCGCCCTGGCCCGCTCGCGGGCCGCCGCCCACCTGGCCGGCTGGAAGGGATCCTGACGGCCATGGCTGAATTTTTGGCCCACAGCCCGCTGGCCACCTTTGCGCTGCTGCTGGCGATCAGCGTGCTGGTGCCGCCGTTGATCCGGCGCCTGGGGCTGCCCGATCTGGTCGGGCTGCTGCTGGCGGGGGTGCTGATCGGGCCCCATGCCCTGGGCTGGTTGCAGGAGACCAGTCCGACGGTGCGGTTGCTGGCCGACGTGGGGGTGATCTACCTGCTGTTCATCGCCGGGCTTGAGATCGACCTGGCCCAGTTTCAGCGCATCCGCGCCCGCTCGTTGCGCTTTGGGCTGCTGACCTTCAGCCTGCCGATGGTTGCCGGGGCGCTGCTGGCCCTGCCCTTTGGCTACGCCCCGCTGAGTGCGGTGCTGATTGGTTCGATCCTGGCGTCGCACACCCCGCTGGGGTATCCGATCGTGCGCAGCTATGGCGCCATGCGCGACGAATCGGTCACCGTCGCCATCGGCGGCACGATCTTCACCGACATCGCGGCGCTGTTGGTGCTGGCCCTGTGCATGGGGGTGGGCCGCGGCGATCTCACGGCCACCAGTGTGGTGCTGCTGTTGTTCAAGGTGGCGGTCTACGCCGCTCTGGTGCTGCTGCTGATCACCCGCTTTGGGCGGGTGCTGGTGCAGCGCAGCGTCAACAGCGACAGCCAGCTGTTTGTGGCGGTGCTGCTGGCCCTGTTTGTGGCCGCCCTGGGGGCGGGTGTGGCCGGGGTTGAAAAAATCGTCGGTGCCTTTCTGGCGGGCCTGGCGGTCAATGCGGTGCTGCCCGAGGGCCGGGTCAAGGAACAGGTGGTGTTTGTCGGCGCCACCCTGTTCATCCCGGTCTTCTTCATCGATCTGGGGCTGTTGCTCGACGTGCCGGTGTTTGCCACCACGATCCTGGGATCGGTCTTTGCCGTGGCCCTGATCGCCACCTTGATCGCCAGCAAGGGAGTGGCCGCCTGGTGGGCCGGTCGGCTCTACCGCTACAACGGCGCCCAGGTGCTGACCCTGTGGTCCCTGTCACTGCCCCAGGTGGCGGCCACCCTGGCGGCCACGTTTGTGGGATACCGCGGCGGCTTGCTCGATGACCGCATGCTCAACAGCGTGCTGGCGCTGATGGTGGTGACCGCCAGCCTGGGGCCCTGGCTCACCGGCGTGGCCATGCCGCGCCTGGCGGCGGTGGCGGCATCCCAGGCGGGCCTCAGTGCCGACAGCAGCGGCCAGCTGGCCCTGGTGCGCCGCTCGCTGCGGGTGCTGGTGCCGATGGCCAACCCCGCGTCGATGCCGGGGCTGATCACCCTGGCCGGCCTGGTTTCCGGTGGCGAGCAGGGGGCCAATGGGCTGCTGCTGCCGTTGGTGGTGGTTTCGCCGCGCCAGGTGCAGGCGGGCGGGGAGGCCGATGCAGGCCTGCTGGCGGCCATTGCCGGTGCGCGCGCCACCCTGGGCCAGGCCGCCAAGGTGCCGACCCCGTGCCCCAGCCGCCCCTTGCTGCGGGTCGATGGCGATGTGGCTGCCGGCATCGCCCGATCGGCACTCGAGCAGGGTGCCGACCTGGTGGTCATGGGGATGGGCCCTGGCGCCGCCCTGGGACGCTGGTTGTTTGGGGATCTGGTCGACGCCACCTGCCGTCAGGCCCACTGCCCCGTGGTGGTGGCCCGGTTGCTGCAGCCGCCCGAGGCGCTGCGGCGGCTGCTGGTGCCGATCAAGGATCTCTCGGCCGCGGCGCTCGAGCAGTTTCAGCTCGCCGAGCGCATCGCCGCGTCGCTGGGGGGCTCGATCACGCTGCTGCATCTCCATGAACCCAGGCTGGCGGCCGCCGAACTGGGTCAGCTGGCGGCCCAGCTCGAGCGTTGGCGCCCCAAGGCCAGTGCCACGGCTGCGGCGGTGCCGGTGCAGATCGAGCTGCGCCCCAACCTGGGCGTGGAGGCCGCGATTCGCCAGGGCGCGGGCGACCATGATCTGGTGATCCTGCGTTCGCAGCGGCGCCTGGTGGCCGGTCTGCCGATCGCCGCCAGCGACCGCACCAGCCGTCTGTTGAGCCAGCTCGACACGTCGGTGTTGGTGATCAGCGATCCCTTGCATTAAGTGGCCATGGTTGACCCTCAAGAGCTGCTGTCCGCTGCCGAGACGCCAGCTCTGTGATTCCGCTTCAACGCGGCAGGGGTTTGCGCGGCAGTTCGGCTGTCCCCCGGCCGATGACCGCCGAGTTGCAAGCACGGGGGTACTTGCTTAATCGTGAGCCACCACGTCAGTACGTTCGCCTCGATTGAAGGATGGAGTCATGAAAGGATCAGGGCTCGCCATCATCAGCATCCAGTCCAAGAAACAGGCACAGCCCTAAGTCAATCGCCTGCAGTTCTGAAGGCGACACACAGCCATAGCGGCGGCGAATGCGCTGCTTGTCGATCGAGCGCAGTTGATCCACCAGAGCGGTCGATGGCTTGGTGAGGCCGCTGGGCCCCGGGTTCAAGGCGGGGTACAAGGCTCCGCTGGCGGGGGTGCTGGTGACAGGAACGATGGCGATCAGTGGGAAACGCTGATTGCTGTTCACGGCGGAATCGCTCACAACCACACAGGGACGGGTGCCTTGCTGCTCGTGGCCCAGGGTTGGTTCAAGATCCACCAGGACCACGGTCCCTCGCTCCAGGGTCACGGCTGTTGCTCCTGCCACCCCTGCTCTGGGGTCCAGCGAACGGCGATGCCGGCGGCAGGATCCAGCAGATCGGTGTCACCCGCCGGCAGATCGTCGCCCCAGTGCGTCAGGCCCAGGGCTGCGGACGCCAGGCTGTCGGGGTGGGGCTGGTCCAGCGACTGGAGTAACTCCTGACGTCGCCTGCGTTTGAGCTCATGCCGCACCGCTTCGGCAATGAAGCCACTGCGATTGCGGGCATAACGATCAATGCCCGCAACCAGATCGGCCGGCATCGTCACCGTGACGCGCTCGGACAACGATCCGTTTGCAGCCATTGTGAGTATGCAGATTGATATGATCATACTTTGGTTGCCCTGGACGAGGCCGTTCAGCCCCTGCACCGCCAAAGCCCCCTGGCCTACCTAAACCAGTGGTAGCTGTTGCCCCGGGTCATGCCCTACACCCACCTGCTGGTGCCCACCGATGGTTCAGAGCTGTCGGTGCGGGCGTTGGATCAGGCGATCGGCCTGGCCAAGGTTCTGGGGGCCCGCTTGACCGTGCTGCATGCCAAGCCGCCGGTGCCCCTGCCGATCCTGGGCATGGGTGATGCGATCGATCCGGCCACCATCGATGCCCTGGTGCGCGCCGGCCGCGAGAACGCCGAGCGGGTCATGGCCCAGGCCCTGGAGCAGGTGCGTCACGCCGGCCTGGAGCCCGGCGAGCAGGCGCTCGAGCACGCCACCCCCCACGCCGCCATCACCCAGGCCGCCCGTGAACTGGGCTGCGACCTGATCGTGATGGCCTCGCACGGGCGCCGGGGCCTCGAAGGCCTGCTGCTGGGCAGCGAAACCCAGAAGGTCTTGGCTACAAGCCCCTGCCCGGTGCTGGTGGTGCGCTGAGCAGCAGAACACCCACGACCTGGCCGTTGTCGTGCAGCGGCTGCGGATCGAGGGCCAGGCCTGCAGCCCGGGCGCCCTGCAGCAGTTGATCGAGGCTGCGGCCCTGCAAGGCGGCCGGCTCGACCCCCAGGCCCGTGGCAAAGCTCGGGCTCACGGCCACGCAGCCGATGGTGTCATCGACCAGGGCCAGCGGCGCGCTGCCGTGCGCGACCAACGCCTCAAATCCCTGGGCGAGCAGGCGGGAGTGCTGTTCGAGCCGGTGCTGCTCGGTCACATCGGCCAGGGTGCCGACGATGTAGTGGTCGAGGCTGTCGTCGAGCACGGTGGCGGTCTCTTGCAGGGTCGCCCATTGGCCATCGCGGCGTTGCAGGCGGTAGGTGACCGTCCAGCCCGCAGCCTGGGCCTGGCGGGCCGCGTCCACCTGGGCCCGGTCGTCGGCATGGATGGCGCCGTCGAACAGCCTCGGATCCCGGTAGAGCTCGGCGGCGCTCCAGCCCGTGAGCCGTTCGATGCGGCGGCTCATGTAGAGGATGCGCTCCATCGTGTGATCCCGTTTCCACACCGCCTGCTCGAGGGCGTCGGCCAGGCTGGCGAATTCGCGCAACGAGGCTTCGGCGGCGCGGCGCAGGGCGACCAGTTCGGAGACGTCGGTGAGCGTGATGATCGCCCCCAGGCGGGTGCCGTCCCGGTCCCGGTAGGGCATGACCTGGGCCAGGTAGGCCACCTCTTCGCTGGTGGCCTCGAGGCTGCGGCGCTCTTCGCCGTGCACCACCGCCAGCAGGGCCTCGCGCAGGTCGGGCAGGGGCACGGTGGTGGGCACGCCGATCAGCGGCTGGCCGATGTCGCTGTCGACCAGGCCGAACACGCGCACGGCCAACGGCGAGAAGCGGGTGATGCGCAGGTGCCGATCGACGATCACCATGCCCTGGCTCAGCGAGCTCTGGATGTTCTCCAGGTCGGTGTTGAGCCGTTCCAGTTCGTCGCTGCGCACGCGCAGCTGCTGGTTCAGGGTTCCCAGCTCCTCGTTGGTGGCCTGCAGTTCCTCGTTCGAGGCCTCCAGTTCTTCGTTGGATGACTGCAACTCTTCGGACGAGGCCTGCAGTTCTTCGGAGGAGGCTTCGAGCTCTTCGTTGGCCTGCTCCAGATCGGCCATCGACCGGCGCAGGGTGTCCTGGCTCGAGAGCAGCTCGCGCTCGAGGCGCTCGATCTCGCGGGCAAAGGCGGCGACCGGTCGGTGCTGGCCAGCCCGGCCACCGCTTCGACGGGGCCATCGCGCTGTTCGATGAACGACAGCACGGTCAGGGCCCGCTCGCCCACCTGCAGGGGGGCTGCTTCGAGTCGCAGCGCCAGCTGCCGGTCGGGCAGATGCAACAGGCCACTGCTGGCCGGTTTGCGGTCAGCGCGCACCAACAGGAACAGGGTGCGGGCCTCGGGTTGCAGTTCGCTCCTCAAGAAGGCCCCGGCTGCCGCCGTCAGCCGCCCCTCGGGGATGCGGCAGTAGGCCGACACATCGCCGATCACTTCGACCAGGTCGTGGTTTTCGTCGAGCACCAGGCAGGGGTGGGCCAGGGTGCGGATCAGCGCTTCGAGCAGGTTGATGTGCTGCTCGGGAACCGATTCCCGCGGCATCGTCAGGTCGTTGGGGGGGCGCTGGGCTGGGGCGATCCGTTGCCGTGGCATCGTCAGGGTCAGGCGGCTGCGTGCTCGGCCAGGACCCCGGCTGCGCTCGTAGATGCGGTGCACGGGATTCAGCACGCTGAACCCCGTGGCCGAGCGTCCGAGCGATTCGGACCCACCCAGAAACAGCAGGCTGCCCGGTGCCAGCGCAAAGCTGAACAGATCCACCACCCGTTCCTGCAGCGGCTGCGTGAAGTAGATCAGCGTGTTGCGGCACGAGATCAGATCGATGTTGGGGAATGGGGGGTCTTCGCTGATGTTGTGCCGCGCAAAAACGATGCAGTTGCGCAATTGTTTGCTGACTTCAATCGTGTCGTCTTTCTTGCTGATGAAACGTTCTACATAGGGCTCTGGCATCGTCTTTACCGCCACCAGCGGGTAGGTGCCGCGCCGGCCGACATTGAGGCTCTGTTCGTCGAGATCGGTGGCAAAGATTTTCAGCTGTTGGCTCAGATCGGCGGGATGCTGCAGGGCCTCGCTAAGGACCATGGCCAGCGTGTAGGCCTCTTCACCGGTTGCGCAGCCCGGCACCCACACCCGCAGCTTGTCGTTGCCGCGCCGCCGCTCGAGCAGGGGCTGCAGATGCTTGGCCAGGGCGGCAAAGGCCTCGGGATCACGAAAGAACGCCGTGACATTGACCAAGAGGTTCTGGGCCAGGGCCTGGGCTTCGGCCGGCTCGGCCGCCAGCACGGGCAGGTAATCCTCGAGCTGGCTCAGGCCGCGAATCGCCATCCGCCGCTGCAGCTGACGCCTGAGGCTCGATTCCTTGTACTGGGAAAAGTCAATGCCGGTGCATTGCTGTAGCTGGGTGGCGGCGCTGCTCAGCAGCAGCGGCTCATGGCTGATGTTGTTCTCCAGAAGCCTGCTCTGTCCTTGGCCCAGCCAGGCCGCCAGCTGGTCGCCCAGGTCAGATGGTTCGGCGATCAGATCGGCTCCACCCAGGCTCAGGGCCGCCCGCGGCATGCCATCAAAGCGGGCGCTGTCGGGGCTTTGCACCAGGGTCAGTCCGCCGGCCGCGCCCACCATTCGCAGCCCGCAGGCCCCATCGGACCCCGTGCCCGACAGCACCACTGCCAGGCTCTGGTCGCCGCAGTCCTGGGCCAACGATTCGAACAGGCGGTCGATCGAGGGGCTGGGGCCAAAGCGCGGCAACGGATCGCTGAGCCGCAGCTGCCCGTGTTCGACCGTGGCGTCCCGGTTCGGCGGGATGACCACGATCTGTCCTGGCTTCAGCGGGGTGATGTCCTGGGCCAGCAGCACCGGCAGGGGCGTGACCCGGGCCAGCAGATCCGCCAGCTGGCTGGGGTGGTCGGGGGCCAGATGCTGGGCGATCACAAAGGCAGCCCGTGCGCCTGCGGGCAGGCGAGCCACCAGCTCTTGCAGCGCCTCGAGCCCGCCGGCTGAGGCTCCGATCGCCACCACAGGGCCGGCATCTGGGGCAGTGGGGTTCATCGTTGTCTCTTGCGGCTGCTGCAAAGGCGTGCCGATCCCATGCAGGCTAATAAGAGGAAGCGTGACTGGGTTCTATCAAGAATGTGCAGATTTTCAAGGGATGTGCACTCTTTGTTGGCTGCACAGTTGTTGGACTTGGTTCTGTTGTTGGCTGCTGCTTGACTGTGGTGTGTATTCGCTTCGAATTCCGTTCGAAGTATCTCCTCCCAGGGGGGGGGGGGTCATGATCAACCACGCACCATCCGCTTCGCATTTGTTTCGCAAGCCCGTCAGGATCTCGGTGACGCTCGCCAATGTTGCCTACCGTGAGCTGGAGCGCCGCAGTGGTGAACAGGGGAGATCCCTCTCCAACCTTGCGGCTTACCTGCTGGAAGTCTCTTTGGTCAAAGCCAAGGACTAGGCTTTTACTGTCTCAGTCAGGATGACGCAATGGAGGCATGGAACAACACATTGATCCATGCCAATCCCTTTGAAGTGCACCTGTTGCCTTGGCCACTGTGTGCACTGCCTGCTAGCGCCCTGAGCGTGCCTTTGCCTCTCTCAGGTTGGCGCGCTTTTGGGGATCGGGCTCAGTTTTCAGGGCGCGCCTTTCACCAGGCTTTTCATGCGCTTGAGCTGGTGGCCCACGCTGGCGCGGCGATCACAATCGACCTTCCCGGCCGCGACGGGGTCTCGCTGCTGTTTGTCGCCGACGGTGAGGTCCATTTGCAACAGCACCACACGGCCGTGCAGGCTGTCGCCGGCGAGTGGTTGTTGGTGCCGCCGCAGCCGTTGCAATGGCAGAGCACGAGCTTCAATGCGCTCTGCCTGATGGCGCCGCAGCATGCCCTTGAGGCCATGGGGCCGCTGGTGCTGCAACGGTTGTCGGCCAGCCAGGGAACGGTACGGGCCTCGTTGCTGCACCTGTTGCGCCTGATGGCCGTTCTGGCGGTGTCGGATGGGTCAGATGGTGGCGGGGGCGAACCGTTGCTGCGCCCCCACGCCAGTGCCCGTGATGCGCTCGACGACCTGATCAGTTACATCAAGGACAATCTCGATCAGCCGCTCAACCTGACCGTTCTGCAGAACCGCAGCCACTATTCACGCCGCGCCCTGCAGTACGCCTTTCGCGAGCGCCTGGGATGCACGGCGACCCAGTGGATCAGGTCCCAGCGGCTGGACCTGGCCCGCAGCCGCCTGCTGGCGGCGGCCCCCGGCGACACCGTCAGCAGCATTGCCCAGGCCTGCGGTTATCACGCGATGGGCCTGTTCAGCATCGACTTTCAGCAGCGTTTCCACGTCAAACCCTCGGTGCTGCTGCGCGAGGCCCGTGGGACGACGGATTCGGGTCACTAGACCAGTCATCGAGCCGATCCGCCAACGTCAGGCAGCGGTCCATCTCCTGCCAGAGCAGCTCCCTGCGCTCAGCCGTCACGGCAAAGGAGCGGTGATGCAGGTCGCGCCCCATGTAGCGCAGGGCATCGCGGATGCGACGCCAATCATCAGGGCTCAAGTCGGGTGCGGAATCGGTCATCCATCGTCACTGAACAGAGCTTGCTCAACGAACAGAAGCCGTTCTCTGTCAACTAGATATGGGTCGTCTGAGATTCGAACTCAGGACCAATCGGGTAAAAGCCGCCTGGCGAACAGTGAGACTCACGTCAGAGACGGGATTCACTGAAAGGAATGCCAAGGCAACTGCCAAGAAACGGGTAGAAGCGAGGGACCCAATCCTAAGCACTTCGATTGCAGGGCAACGAGACTGCAATGAGACGCCTGAGC
>JBJOHB010000067.1:0-3333 GCA_046047915.1 Cyanobacteriota bacterium | reverse complement strand
TGGCGCTCCTGGGTGGCATCGCAGATCGTGTTGAAGGCCAGGAAGTGCTCGCTCAGCTCGGTCGGGCCGTAGCGCCTGAGCATCGTGCGCTCGAACAGCCGGCCGATCTCCTCGGTTTCGCTCTTGAGCATCGTCGTCTGGTTGGCCACCCCCAGGCGCACCAGGTCGCGGTCGGGGTCAAAGCCGGGGGAGCAGGCCTTGGCAAAGCGCTCCATGAACGCCTGCCGCTGCTCTGGGCTGGGGCTGGCGCCGCCAGCGCTGGCCAGGATGTAGTCGCAGACCATCTGCGCCTCGGCCAGGTCCAGCACCACCAGGTAGGTGCCGGCAAAGCTGCTGGTGGCCAGGGTCTCTTCGTGCTTGACCTTGCCGTGAATGATCGAGGTGAAGGCGTGCTTCTTGTGCTTCTCGACGGTGTTCCAGACCTTCGAGACCCAGGGGCAGGTGGTGTCGACGATGTGGCAGCCCCGCTCGCTCAGCAGCTGCATTTCCTGCACGGTGGCCCCGAAGGCCGGCAGGATCACCACATCGCCGCTGGCCACGTCCGAAAAGTCCTTGACCCCCTGCTCCACCTGGATGAACTGGACGTCCATCTCGCGCAGATGGGCGTTGACCGAGGGGTTGTGGATGATCTCGTTGGTGATCCAGATGCGCTCACTGGGGTAGTGGCGCCGGGTCTCGTAGGCCATCGCCACGGCCCGCTCGACACCCCAGCAAAAGCCAAAGGCCTCGGCCAGGCGCACCGTCAGCCGGCCGTCGCGCAGTTCATAGCCGTTGGCGCGCAGCTCGGCAACCAGATCGCTCTGGTAGGCCTGCTCGAGGGTGCCGGCCACCTGGTCCCCCAGGCCAAAGCCGCGGCGGTTGTAGCGCTCCGAGTGGTGCAGGGAGCGCTTGAAGGCACGGGTATCCACGGCGGCGCGGCTGGTGCGGCCAATCTATGGGCCGTGCCCCGGTTGGTGGGCGACAACCTCGGCCAGTCCCAGCCAGTGGACGCCTTCGGCGTCAAAGCTGTACCGGCAGGGCAGCACCTCGACCCCCGCTGCCAGCGCCTGGCGAAACAGCTCGCCATAGGTGGGGTCGGCCGCATCGCCCGGGGCAAAGCGCTGCACATCGCCGCGGCTCAGGCAGGGCAGCAGCACCGCCCGGGCCTCGGGCAGCAGGGCCATCAGCTCGCGCAGGTGCTTCTGGCCCCGCTCGGTGACCGTGTCGGGAAACAGGGCCAGATCGCCATTGCTCCAGGTGGTGTTCTTGACCTCCACATAGATCGGCCGCTGGTCGGCCGCCTCGGCGGCGGGCGTCAGCAGTAGGTCGATGCGGCTGCGGCGGCCCTCGCCATAGGGCACCTCGGCCTTGATCGCCCCGATCGGCCCCAGCCAGGGCGCCAGCAGGCCGGCCTCGACCGTGGCCCGCACCAGTTTGTTGGGCAGGGCGGTGTTGACGCCCACCCACACCGGGGTGCCATCGGTGCCTGGGCACTGGGCCTGCTCCCAGGTCCAGGCCAGCTTGCGCGTGGGCGAGGGGTCATGGCGCAGCCGCACGCGGCCACCCGGGTGCAGCACCCCGGTCATCGGCCCGGTGTTGGGGCAATGGGCGGTCACCGCCGTGCCGTCCTCAAGCTCCACATCGGCCAGAAAGCGCTTGTAACGCTTGATCAGCACGCCTTCGACCAAAGGACCGACGCTGAGCACGGGTGAAGCAGGGGGCACTGAGGCAGGCACTGGGAGGCGATCGCCGTGAGCGCCATACTGCCCGCCATGGCCCAGTCGTTGAAGCGCATTGCCCTGGTGGTGGCGGTGGCCACCGCCCTCAGCAAGGTGGCCGGGCTGGTGCGCCAGCAGGCGATCGCCGCCGCCTTTGGCGTGGGGGCGGCTTACGACGCCTACAACTACGCCTATGTGCTGCCGGGCTTTCTGCTGATCCTGCTGGGGGGCATCAACGGCCCCTTTCACAGCGCCATGGTCAGCGCCCTGGCCCGCCGTCCCCGCGAGGAGGGGGCCCACGTGCTGGCCGCGGTCAACACGCTGGTGGGCGCCGGTCTGATCGGCGTCACCGTGGTGCTGTGGCTGGCGGCTGACCCGCTGATCACCCTGGTGGGGCCCGGGCTTGATGCCCAGCGTCACGCCCTGGCGGTGGTCGAGCTGCGCTGGATGGCCCCGATGGCCCTGCTGGCCGGCCTGATCGGCCTGGGCTTCGGGGCGCTCAACGCCGCCGATGTGTTCTGGCTGCCCTCGATCAGCCCCTTGCTCTCGAGCCTGGCGGTGATCGTTGGCCTGGGGGTGCTGTGGTGGCAGGTGGGGGCCCGCATCGTCGATCCGTCGATGGCCCTGCTCGGCGGCATCGTGCTGGCCGGCACCACCACCCTGGGGGCGCTGCTGCAGTGGCTGATCCAGCTGCCGGCCCTGGCCGAGCAGGGGCTGCACCGTCTGCGGCTGGTCTGGGACTGGAAGCACCCCGGCGTGCAGGAGGTGCTCCAGGTCATGGGCCCGGCCACCTTCTCGTCGGGCATGTTGCAGATCAATGTGTTCGTCGATCTGTTCTTTGCCAGCGGCATCGTCGGGGCCGCGGCCGGCCTGGGGTACGCCAACCTGCTGGTGCAGACGCCGTTGGGCCTGATCTCCAATTCCCTGCTGGTGCCGCTGCTGCCCACCTTTGCCCGCCTGACCGCGCCCGAGGACCGGCCCCAGCTGATCAGCCGCATCCGCCAGGGCTTGATGCTCTCGAGCGCCTCAATGCTGCCGCTGGGGGCGCTGATGATCGCGCTGGCGGGCCCGATCGTTGATCTGATCTACGAGCGTGGCGCCTTTGACGCCGCCGCCGGTGAGCTGGTCAATGGGCTGTTGATGGCCTATGGCCTGGGCATGGCCGCCTACCTGGGCCGCGATGTGCTGGTGCGGGTCTTCTATGCCCTGGGCGACGGCAACACGCCGTTTCGCCTGTCGCTGGCCGGCATCGGCCTCAACGCCATCGCCGACTGGGTGTTGGTGGGCGGCCCCAGCCCCTGGGGCCTGCTGCTGCCGGCGACCGACTTCGGCGCGCCCGGCCTGGTGCTGGCCACGGTGGTGGTCAACGTCTTCACCTGCATGGGCCTGTTGTGGGTGCTGGGGCGCCGTCTGGGAGGGCTGCCGCTGCTGAGTTGGGCCACCGACACCCTCTGGCTGCTGCTGGCGGCTCTGGTGGGCGGTGTGGTGGCCTGGGCCTTGGCCCAAGGGGTGCGCTGGCCAACCGGGCTGGCCGGGCTGCTGCTGCGGCCCGCGCTCAGCGGTCTGTTGGGGCTGGCGGCCTACGGCGTCGTGGCCTCCTGGGCCGGTGTGCCCGAGGCCCGGCAGTTGCTGGGCG
>JBJOHB010000066.1:0-2596 GCA_046047915.1 Cyanobacteriota bacterium | reverse complement strand
CAGTGACATTTCGCCGATCACGGCGCCTGGGGTCAGCCGCGCCAGTTCGATCACATCGCCCGAGGGGTTGCGGATCGTGATCCGCAGGCTCCCCTGCTCGAGCACATACAGCCCATCGCTGGCGTCGTTGGCCTCAAACAGCACCTCGCCGTTGGCCAGCTGCACGGGGCGGCCGGTTGATTCGGCCCCCAGCCGCAAGCGTTCCTGTAATTGCTGGCGCGCCTGGTCGACGTTCGTGGGTGCTGCCATCGGCTGGGATCAGAACCTGTACTGAATCTTGGAGTAGACGCCGCTCCCCAGCAGCCAGTTGTTCCAATAGACCCGGGTGCCTTCGTCGATCGGCGTGATCCAGCCCAGCTCCACAGTCCAGTGGCGGCCAGCCAGCCAGCGCACATAGGCACCGCCCGAGCCCACCGTGTCGCTGAACCAGCCGCCGTTGCGTTTGAGGCTGATGCCGCCGTAGCCCAGGAACGGCACCAGCTGAACCGCCTGGCGGCTGTTGCGCCAGACGGTGTAGACCAGCTCGGTGGTCCACAGGTAGCCGTTGTCGCCGCTGATGAACGTGCCGGGCAGACCCTTGAGGCCCGTGTCACTGCCCAGGGCGAAACCCATGTCGTTGGTGAGTTGGTTGAAGGCGACCTGCGCGGCGACTCTGCCGTTGAACTGCAGGCGGTCGCTGATCCCCCAGGCCACGCTGACGATGCCGCCAAGGGCGCGCGACTGGCCGGGATCGGTACCGACCGTGGCCAGTGAGGCGAGCTGTTGGCTGGTGCTGACGCCGGCGATGCCTTGCAGACCGTAGACATTGCCACCCCAGGCCAAAGCACCGTGGTTGCCGCTGAAGGCCACGCCGGCCCGCACAAAGCCCGTGCTCAACTGGTTGATCGGTCCGAGGCTGCCGCCCACGAGGGCCACGGCGGCACCGCTCAGGGTGCTCGAGGTGCTGTTGCCGCTGAAGCCCGCGAACAGCATCGTGCGCTGGTTAAGCCCCTGCTGCAGGGTCCACTCCAGCTGCCCCAGGCCCTGGTACTGGATGAATGACACGTTGTGGGCCGTGCCGGTGGCCTCGACCAGGTTGCGGCGGCTGTAGCCGAGTGACGAGGTCAGGTTGAGCCGGTTGGCCAGCGGGACGCTGTAGCTGAGGGAGCTGATCACCGCCCCGATCTCGGGGTCCTGGTCGGCGTTGAGCTCCCCATACACCAGAAACGTGTCGCCGCGGGTGGCCAGGTTGTTCTTGAGCACAACGCCGACGGCGCGCCATTCGCCGCTGCCGGCGTTGCCGTCGTTGCGGATGCTCAGGTCGCCCGTCCAGGGGACCGGCACCGGCTCGATCGCCAGGTTGAGCACTGCCGCCGTCGGATCCGTGCCGAGCCGTCCCAGGCTGCCCTTGATCTGTCCGACGCCAGGAATGCTGCGCAGGGCCACCAGCTGCCGTTCCAGCGAGGGCAGGTGCAGCACCTCCCCCTGCAGGCCCTTCAGCCGGCTGCGGATGTCGCGTGCCAGGGATGCATCCGAGCTGGTGATGCGCAGCTCGGCAATCCGGCCTTCAACCACGTTGAGGCTGCCGGGGGCAGGGCTCGACTGCACAAAGACCCGTGTATTGACGTAGCCATCGGCGGTGAGCCGGGCGGTCAGCGCTGCGGCGCAGGCGTTGAGGGTCTCGGCCTGGGTGTTGCGCCGGCAGCGCACCAGGATCTCGCGCAGCTGCTGGGGGCTGTAGGGGGTTTTGCCCTCTACGGCTGGGGCCCCATCCTGGGGGGTGTCCTTGGGGGCGGGTTCCGGTCTGGTGGGTGCGTCGTCACCGCCGCCGCCAGGGGTCAGCAGAATCGGGCGGTCCTGATCCCCAGCGGCGGGCCGTCGTTGCTCCAGGGGCGTTTGTTCCGGCAGCCTTGCCGGGCCCGGTTGAAGCGGGGGGGCCACCAGTTGGGCCAGAAGAAGCATCCGCCTGTGCTGGGACCGACGTCCCATTGTGCGCCGACAGCAGCAAAATTGCCCCTGGTTGTGTGCAACCTTGCGCCAAGTGGGCTAAATCTGAGGGGCTGATCGATCCGGCAGTCCATGGTTGGGCCCAGGCCAAGGATTGCGTTGCGCCTGGTCCTGCCGTTGGCGCTGACGGGGTGGGGGCTGATGCTCCCGGCACCGGCCCAGGTCACGGCCACGGGTGCTGGCGGTCTCAACACCGCTGTCAACGGGGTGGTCGGCGGCAGTTGCAGCAGTGGTCTCTGTCAGGTGAGCGGCGGCACCGGCGGCGGCAGCAACGTGTTTCACCAATTCAGCAGTTTTGACACCCGCGGTGCAATCAGCGGCGTGCAGATCCACAACGCTGGATTTTCGAATGTCGTGGTGGGTGTGACGGCCCCTTTGGGCAGTTTCATCGACAAACCGGTGAGCCTCAGCACCCCGGGCAGCCTGTTTTGGCTGTCGCCAGGCGGCATTGCCGTGACGGGTGCCGGTGGCTTTGTCAACACCACCCAACTGACCCTCAGCACCGCCACCAGCCAGCGCATCGGCGAGGGGCGGTTTGATGTCTTCGGCGTGACCCCTCAGCAGGCGGCCTTGCTCACGGGTGCCCCGCGCACCGGTGCGGCCGATCTGG
>JBJOHB010000065.1:0-11649 GCA_046047915.1 Cyanobacteriota bacterium | reverse complement strand
ACGGCCCAGCTCGACTTTCGCTGTCTCAACGGCGTCTGGCCCGAGTTCGATCTGGCTCAGCCCCAGGGCTGCCTGCCCACCACCGAAGCGCTGGCCCTGGCCATCTGGCGGCGGCTGGCCCCCAAGCTGCCCCTAGCGGCGATCCGACTGCACGAATCCGACACCCTCTGGGCCGACGTCCTCGGCGACACCATGGAAGCGTTCCTGACCATCAGCACCCACTTTGCGGCGGCCCACCGCCTGGCCCGTGAAGAGCTCAGCCAGGCTGAAAACGAGGCCATCTACGGCAAGTGCGCCCGGCCCCACGGCCATGGTCACAACTACCAGCTCGAAGTCACGGTGCGCGGCAGCATCGATCCGCGCACGGGCATGGTCTGCGACCTGGCCGCGTTGCAGCAGCTGGTCGACGACCTGGTGGTTGAGCCTCTGGATCACACCTTCCTCAACAAGGATGTGGCCCATTTCGCCGCCTGTGTGCCCACCGCCGAGAACATCGCCCTGCACATCGCCGACACCCTGAGTGCGCCGATCGCCGCCACCGGCGCCCGGCTGCACAAGGTGCGCCTGCAGGAGAGCCCCAACAACGCCGCCGAGGTGTTCGCCGAGATGCCCCTGCTCGGTCAACAGCCCCAGACCCGCGAGGCCGCCCTGGTCGCTTGAGGCCCGAGACCCGGCTGGTGCTGGCGATCAGCCTCGATGGCCGTCTGGCACCCGCCGGCGGCGGGGCTGCCCAGCTGGGGGGCAGCGGTGATCGCCGCGCCCTCGAGCAGGCCCTGGCCTGGGCCGATGCCTGCCTGATCGGCGCGCGCACGTTGCGGTTGCACGGCAGCACCTGCCTGATCCGGGATGCCGACCTGCTCGCGCGGCGCCACAGCCAGGGCCGACCGCCCCAACCCACAGCGATCGTGGTCAGCCGCAGCGGTCGCTTGGCCGCTGATCTGCCGTTCTTTGCCCAGCCGATCACCCGCTGGCTGCTGCAGAGCGAGCCAGGCCCTGCGCCGTCGGGCTTTGATCGCCAGCTGCCCTTGCCGAGTTGGGCCCAGGTGGGAAGCCACCTGGCCGCCGCCGGCCTGCAGCGCCTGGTGGTGCTGGGCGGCGCCCAGCTGGCCGCCAGCCTGCTGGCGGTCGACGCCATCGATGCCCTGCAGTTGACGCTGTGCCCGCTGCTGCTCGGGGGCGACCACAGCTGGTTGCCGGCGACGGCCCTGCTGCCGGACGGCTTGGCCGGCTGGCGGCTCGAGCAGCACCACGACCTGGGCGGCAACGAGCTGCTGGTGCGCTACAGACGCGACCGGCCGCTGTAGCGCTGCACCAGCTCCAGCAGGGGCAGCGTCTGCAGGCTGTCGGCCGGCAGTCCCAGCTGCCGGGCCAGGCAACGCTTGACCACGACGGCGCTGTCGTCGCCGAATCGGCCGGCCAGCATCTCGCTGATCACCCCCAGACCCCGGCCGCTGCGGTCGGTTTCGTCGATCAGGCAGCGGCTGGTGGGCTGGGCGATGGTGCGGCAGGGCTGCGCCAGCCTGGCGGCCAGCTCGGCATCGCCGCCGCTCAGCTGGGCGACGCAGGCCCGGCTCAGCCGTTGTTCCAGTTGGGGTTGCATCAGGTTCAGCAGCGGCCGCAGCAGGCCGGCCTGGGCCGGTGCCTGCACCGCCACGGCGCTGCAGAGGCCCAGCAGCACGGCCACAGGGGCCCGGGCCCTGGTTAGTTTGGCGCGGCACTGTTGCTGGAGCCGGCTGCCATGGGTGCGTTGCAGGCCCGTTGGCACCGGGGCATCGACGAGCTGCCCGAGGGGCAGTGGGACCAGCTGCTGGCCGCGGCCACGGGCAGCACCGAGCCCCTGCCGTTTTACCGCTGGCGCTGGTTGTTGCACCTGGAGCGCAGCGGCAGCATCGTGCCCGCCCAGGGCTGGCAGAGCTGTCCGTTGGCCCTGTGGCGCGGCGAGCAGCTGGTGGCGGTGGCCCCGCTGTACCTCAAGGGGCACAGCTACGGCGAGTTCGTGTTCGACCAGAGCTTCGCCGAGCTTGCCGGTCGCCTGGGCCAGCGCTACTACCCCAAGCTGGTGGGCATGAGCCCCGTCAGCCCGGTGGTGGGCTATCGGTTCTGGATCGATCCGGCCGAGGACGCCGCTGCCCTGACCGCGGTGATGCTCGAGTTGATCGAGGCCTTTTGCCGCGAGCACGGGATCTTCAGCGTCAATTTCCTCTATGTGGATCCGGCCTGGGCGCCGGTGGCCGAAGCCGCCGGTTGTTCGCGCTGGCTCAACCAGCAGAGCACCTGGAGCAATCCAGGGTTCCAGACGTTTGAGGATTATTTGGCCAGTTTCAACGCCAACCAGCGCCGCAACATCCGCCGTGAACGCCGTGCGGTCGAGGCCGCCGGCCTGGTGGTGACACCCCTGGCCGGCGCCGCGATCCCGCCGTCCCTGCTGGCGCGGATGCATGACTTCTACGCCATGCACTGCGCCCGCTGGGGCCCCTGGGGCAGCAAATACCTGACCGAGGACTTCTTTGAGGCGGCCGCCAGCGACCTGCGCCAGAACCTGGTGCTGTTTGCCGCCCATCCCGCCGGCGAAGACCCGGCCGGCGAGCCGCTGGCGATGGCGCTGTGCGTCCGGGGTGGAGACCAACTGTGGGGCCGCTACTGGGGCAGCGCGGTGGCGTTGGACAACCTGCATTTTGAGGTCTGTTACTACGCCCCGATCGCCTGGTCGATCGCCCAGGGCGTCGCCCGCTTTGACCCCGGCGCCGGCGGCAGTCACAAGCGGCGCCGCGGCTTTGTGGCCGAGCCGCGAATCAGTCTGCACCGTTGGTTTGATCCCGGTTATGCCTCGATCCTGGAGCAATGGCTCCCCGGCGCCAATGCCCAGATGCTGGATCAGATCGAGGCGATCAATGCCGAACTGCCGTTCACGGCTGCCTACGATCCACCCCATGCCCCAGCCCCTGAGCCCTGAGCAGCAGCGCCAGCTTGCCGACCTGGATGCCAAGCTCTCGCAGCGTTTCATCGCCCTTGACCCGGCCGGTTATTTCCTGATCAAGGTTGATCACGCCGCCGCCGAGCTTGTGGTCGAGCATTACGGCAACGGCATCGACGAGCGGGGCCTGGCCACCGATCCTGAGACCGGCGAAGTGCTCAGCTGCCGGGGCACCGGGCCCCGCCAGCCCCTGGCGATCTGGCGGGCGCGCACCGCCAAGCAGCTGGGCATTCAGCTCACCGAAGCCGAAGGCACGGCGCCGCTGTCCAGGTTGGACCATGCCCTCTATCTGGGCCGCGAGTTGCAGCGGGCCGAGCAGTGTCTGCTGAGCGGCTCCGCTTACATCCAGGACTAAGTTCAGGCCCGTTGCAGTTCGCGCTGCGGCGCACTGACCGGCTCCTCGGCCGGCAGGGCGGCCAGCTGGTCGCCGATCTCACGGGTGACGATGCCGCGGTATTCCAGAAAGTGCTCGTTGTGGGCCAGCACCACCAGAAACTGCTCGAGCACGCCGGGGTTGTGGCGAGCCACCTTGAGCAGCGAGCGCCAAAACCGCCAGCGGGTGTCGCGCTGAAGGCCCTGGCGCCAGATCACGATCAACAGGGCGCGCACGTCCGTCCAGCTGGGTGGCGCCGCTTTGCCGAAGGCGGCGGGCACGTACTGCTGCCAGCGGGGTAGGCCCATCTTCAGGTAGTAGTGCGTGACCCGGTCGATGTAGGCGTGGGGCTCGTAGAGCCGGCAGAAGGCATCGACGTATTCGTTGGCGATCTCGCGGATCGGACGGGTGGGCACAAAGTTGAGCAGGTTGGTCTGGTTGACCCCCTTGGCGGCGTCCTTCTCCTGGATCAGCCGGCCTTCTTTTTCGAGCCGGTGCCACAAACCAGTGTTGGGCAGGGCCTGCAGCATGCCCATCATCGCCGCCGGAATGCCGGTGCGGCTCACAAATTCGACGATGCGATCGCCGGCGCCGCTCTTTTCGCCGTCAAAGCCGATGATGAATCCCGCCATCACGCGGATGCCGTAGCTGCCGATCCGGTCGACCGCCTCCTCCAGGGAGCTGCGGGTGTTCTGCAGTTTCTTGGCCGTTTCCAGGCTGGCGGCATCCGGCGTCTCGATGCCCAGGAAGACCGAGTCAAAACGGCACTCGGCCATCATCTCCATCAACTCGTCGTCGGCGGCCAGATCGACCGAGGCTTCGGTGGCAAAGCTGAACGGGTAGCCGTGCTCGATCTGCCAGGTCTTCAGGGCGGGCAGCAGCAGCTTGGCGTTGCGCTTGTTGCCGATGAAGTTGTCGTCGACCAGAAAGATCGAACGGCGCCAGCCCAGGTCGTACAGGCGCTGCAACTCGGCGATCAGCTGCTCGGGCGTCTTGGTGCGGGGTTTGCGCCCGTACAACACGATGATGTCGCAGAACTCGCACTGGAACGGGCAGCCGCGCGAGAACTGCACGCTCATCGAGTCGTAGGCCTCCAGTTCGAGCAGATCGAAGCGGGGCACCGGTGTCGAGGTGACATCGGGCTTTTCGCCTTCGGCGCTGAAGCGTCCACCGGCTTCGCCCCGTTCGATCGCGTCGATGAACAGCGGCAGGGTGATTTCGCCCTCGTCCAGGACCTTGAAGTCGGCCAGGTCCAGCTCGGGAGCATCGGGGGTCGAGCTGGCGAAGGGCCCACCCACCGCCACCGGCAGACCGCGCTCTTTGGCACGGGCGATCTGCACGGCCATGTCGGCCTTCTGCACGATCATCCCCGAGATCACCACCAGCTCGGCCCAGTCCCATTCGGCGGCGGTGACCTCGCGCACGTTGCGGTCCACCAGCTTCATCTCCCAGTGCTGGGGCAGCAGGGCCGCCACGGTCACCAGCCCCAGGGGCGGCAGCAGCACCTTGCGATTGACCAGCTCAAGAATCTTTTCGTAGCTCCAGAAGGTTTTCGGGAACTCCGGATAGATGAACAGCGTGCGCATGCGGCGGGCGGCGGGGGGGCGGATCAGAGCGCTAGTGCGTCAGCTGTGGGTTGGAGCGGCTGAGGAAGGCGGTGATGGGGAACATCGGCATGGCGGATGCGGTTGCCGTTGTCACGGGCAGCGTGCTGCAACGGAAACCCAAGTGGACCTTAGGTGATTCGCGCAGGTCATGGTTGCGGCCCAGTTCTGCTCTAATGGGCCCAGCAACAGCACAGCTTTCATGGGCGCAGCGATCTATCTGGCACTGGTCGGCGGCGGACTGGCCACAGCCTTCGTGGCCACCGTTGTGCTGCGGGGTGTCCGCCTGATCTGAGGCGTTCACGGGCGATCCCCTGCCCTCAGGCGGGCAGAAGCCTGGTCTTCCCCCGCCTGAGCACTTCCAGGATCCCGAGGCCCAGGCCGATCCCCCCCATCAAGGCGGCGGTCGGCCCCAGGCCCCAGGCCAGGGTCAACAGGGCCGCCACCAGGCCGCTGAGCCCGCCGCCCCCCAGAAAGGCGATCTGACTCAGCCCGGCCATGCGTCCGCGCAGGCGCTGGGGCGATCCGACCTGGGTGATCAGGTTGGTGCCGGCCAGCAGACAGGCCGTTCCGGCGCCGATCACAAACGTCATCGCCAGACCGGTCACCACACCGCGGCTGGTGCCTAGTCCCACCTGGGCCATGCCAGTGATCAGGGTGCAGACGCCCAGCAGCAGGCTTGGCCGGCTGCACAGCCACCGGCTGTTGCGCTGCAAAATCACGCCGCCGCCAATGCTGCCGGCCGCCAACACTGCGGTGAAGGTGCCCAAGGCCTGGGGACTGCCGTCCAGCACCTGCCTGGCCATCAGCGGTGCCAGGCCTGGATGGAAGAAGACCACCAGACAGGCCAGGGCTGTGAACCGCAGCACGTGCCGCAACACCGGTCCGCAGCCATCCCAGGCCGCTTGCAGGCTGGCCGGGTTGGCTGCGCCCGTCGGGCCATGCCCTTGGACCACGGGGCTGCTCGTCTGTTCGGCGCTGCGGTTGGGCAGCAGCAGCCACACGATCGTGGCGATCGGCAGCAGGTAGGTGGCCGCATCCAGGGCCAGGGCGGTGGTGGGGCCGCTCAGGGCGAGCATCCAGCCCCCCAGCGGTGGACCCACCAGCTTGCCGACGTTGAACACCACCGAAAAGCTGGCCAGGTAGGGCGCCAACTGGCCCGGCTCATCCACCAGCAGGGCGCAGTACTTGTTGCGGGCGGTCAGCTCAAAGGTGCTGGCGATGCCGATCAGCAGCGTGCTGAGCAACAGCAGGCCCATCTGCAGCTGCCCCGTGGTCAGTGGGATCGCGATCGCCCCCAGCACGCCGGCGCCGAACAGGGCCCATTGGGCTCGGATCAGCACCCGTTCGCTGCCCAGCCGGTCGGTGAGCACCCCGGCGGCGCCACTGACCGCCAGCGAGGGCAGGGCCAGGGCGGCAAAGTGCAGGGCCAGCACCAGCGGATTGTCGCTGCCGTCGATCAGGATCCAGCCCTTGGCCGTCAATCCGGCAAAGGAGCCCGCCGTGCTCAGGCCCGAGGCCACCAGGAAGGTGCTGCGCTGATGACGCCTCAGCCAGGGGTGAATCAACGCCCGTCTCGCCGTGCGGCCAGGGCGTCACTCACCATGGCGCCCGCACCGACCACCTCGCCGACCAGGTCGTAGGTGTCGGCAGCCGTGATGCGCACCGGCACCATGGTGCCGGGGGCGGCGCACAGGCCACCCTCGCCGGGCTGCACCCGTACCTCGCCATCGACCTCGGGGGCGAAGCGGGCGCAGCGGCCCAGCATCGCGCCGGTCGAGGGGTTCTCCTGCTCGATCAGCACATCGACGATGCGGCCCACCCAGGCGGCGTTGCGGGCCGCGGCGATCGGTTGCTGCAGGGCCATCAACCGGTCCTTGCGCTCGGCCGCAACCTCGGCCGGCACCTGATCGGGCAGGTCGGCTGCTGGTGTTCCCTCTTCTGCCGAAAAGGTGAACACCCCCACATGGTCGAACTGTTGTTCGGCCACAAAATCGAGCAGATGCTCAAAGTGTGCGTCGGTTTCGCCGGGAAAGCCGACGATGAAGGTGGTGCGCAGCACCGCCTCGGGCAGCTGGTCGCGGATGCGCGCCAGCACCCCGCCGGTCACCTCGGCCTGCCAGGGGCGGTTCATCGCCCGCAGCACCTCGGGGTGGCTGTGCTGCAGCGGCAGATCGAGATAGGGCAGCACATTGGGCACCTCCCGGTAGGCCGCCAGCACCTCGGCGGTCAGCCCGGTGGGATAGGCGTAATGGACCCGGATCCACGGAATCTCCACGCTGCCCAGGGCCCGCAGCAGCTCCGCTAACTGGGGTTTGCCATACACGTCGAGGCCGTAGTTGGTGGTGATCTGGCTGATCAGCACCAGCTCCTGAACCCCCTGGGCCGCCAGGCTTTGGGCCTCGGCGACGATGCTCTCGATCGGGCGCGAGCGCTGGTCGCCCCGCAGTTTCGGAATGATGCAGAAGGCGCACCGGTAGTCGCAGCCTTCGGCCACCTTCAGGTAGGCCACCGCCTCGCTGGTGGTGCGGTAGCGGGGCAGGTGCTCATCGCCCACAAAGGTGGGGTTGGCGCTGACTTGGTTGACCCTCTCGCCCGCTTCGACCCGCTCCAGCACGCTGACGATGTGCTGGTAGTCGCCGGTGCCGACGATTGCCTTGGCCTCCGGCAGGCTGTCGAGCAGCTCCTCCTGGAAATGCTGGGCTAGGCAGCCGGCAATGATCAGCTCCTTGCCCTGCTCGGCCAGCTCCACCAGGGTGCGCACCGATTCCTCGCGCGCGTCCTGGATGAAGCTGCAGGTGTTGACCACCACCACGGCGGCGTCGCTTTCGTCGGCGCTGACGCCATAGCCTGCCGCCGCCAGCAGGCCGAGCATGTGCTCGGTGTCGACCCGGTTCTTTTCGCAGCCCAGGTGGGCAAAGGCCACAGTTGGCTTGGTCATGGGCAGCTGGACCGATGGTTCCACCCTATGTGGCAGTGGCAGCCCCGGCTTTGGCTGCGAGAATCGGCGCCTCAGCCCACAGCCTGCCGTGACCTCCAGTCGCCTCAGCGAGCGCCTCAATGCCCAGCGACGGCGTCCGGAAGCCGGTCGGCGCTGGGTGCGGGTGGTGATGGCCGTGCTCGCCACCATCGGCGTGATCGACACCGGCTCGATCACCCTCAGCACATGGGGGGTGCTCGGCTCCCTGAGCTGCAACAGCCAGGGGTGGTTCGGTTGCAACGGCTGCGACAAGGTGCTCTCGAGCGCCTGGGGCAGCGTGCTCGGTCAGCCGTTGTCGTTGTTCGGGCTGCTGGCCTACGGGGCCATGCTGCTGCTGGCGGTGCTGCCCCTGGTCAGCCAGAGCCCCGCCGTGCAGGCCCCCAGCCGCTGGGGGGCGTTCGTGGTCAGCACGGGCATGGCCGTGTTCAGCCTGGTGCTGATCGGGGTGATGGTCTTTGCGATCCGCGACTGTTGCCCCTTTTGCATTCTGTCGGCCCTGCTGAGCCTGTCGCTGCTGGTGCTGAGCCTGCTGCAGGGCGATTGGGTCGATCGGGGTCAGCTGGTGTTCCGCGGCATCCTGGTGGCCCTGGTGGTGGCGGTGGTGGGTCTGGGTTGGGCCGTGGCCGTCAACCGCCCTGCGGTGGTCAATGCCAAGGGCGCGCCGATGCCGGTGACCTCGATCAGCACCCCCAGCACCGTTGCCCTGGCCGAGAAGCTCACCGCCTCCGGCGCGGTGATGTATTCGGCGTACTGGTGTCCCCATTGCCACGAGCAGAAAGAGCTGTTCGGCAAAGAAGCCACCGCCAAGCTCAGGGTGATCGAATGCGCCCCCGACGGTCAGAACAGCCAGGCTGAGCTCTGTCAGCAGAAGAAGATCGACGGGTATCCCACCTGGGAGATCAACGGCCAACTCGATTCGGGTGTCAAACCGCTGCAGAAGCTGGCCAACCTGGTTGGCTTCAACGGCCTGGTCACCCCGGCTGGCAAGGGTTGAGCCCGGGTTGATCAGCCGATGGCCGTGGTTTGGATCGCCCGGTGTCGCTGTTGGACGGTGTGCCGTTGCCAATAGGGCTGCGCCGCCGGTGCATCGGTGCGGTAGTGCCCCCCGCGGCTTTCGCGGCGAAACAGGGCGGCCTCGATCAGCAGGTTGGCCAGCACCAGCCTGTGCTGCAGATCCATCTGGCTGCGCAGGTTGGCCTGATCGCCGCTGGCCAGGATCAGGCTGTCGCCGGGCTGCAGCTGCTGCAGCTGTTGCAGCTGGGGCCAGCGCGTCAGCGCCTGGCGCTGCTGCCGCACCCGTTGCAGGGCCTGGGCCAGGGGGGCGTTGCGCCGTTCGACCCCCGCCACCTGCCAGCACAGCTGGCGCAACTGCTGGCGCTGCTGCTCCAGACGGGCTGGCTCGGCGGCCTGGCCGGCGGGCTGCAGCCCCAGGGGCGCACGCGCCGCTGCCCCTGGGGCCGCGCTGACCTCGTGCAGCTGGCCTGGCAGGTGGCGTCCCAGCTGCCGGGCGAACACCAGGCATTCCATCAACGAATTGCTGGCCAGTCGGTTGGCGCCGTGGACGCCGGTGCTGGCCACCTCGCCCACGGCGTAGAGCCCTGGCACCGAGGTGGCGGCCTGCAGATCGGTGGCGATGCCGCCCATCCAGTAGTGGGCTGCCGGGGCCACGGGAATGGAGGCGCTCAGCGGGTCGATGCCCAGCTCACGGCAGCGGCGCACGATCGTCGGAAATTGCTGCAGCAGCCGCTGTTCGCCCACGGGGCGCAGGTCCAGCCAGACGTGGTCCACCGCCTGGGCTTCCATGGTGCGGGCCAGGGCCCGGCTGACCTGATCCCGGGGGGCCAGATCGGCTCCGGCCAGGCCGGCCACCGGACTCTGGCCAGCTTGGTCGTGCAGCCGGGCACCTTCGCCGCGCACCGCTTCTGAGATCAGAAAGTGGGGGGCCCCCGGCAGCATCAGGGCCGTGGGGTGAAACTGCACAAACTCAAGGTCCCGCAGCTGCGCCCCCGCCTGCCAGGCCATGGCCAGTCCGTCGCCGCTGGCTTGCTCGGGGTTGGTGGTGTGGGCGAACAGATGGCCGCCGCCACCGGTGGCCAGCACCACCGCCCGGCTGGCGATCCAGCTGACCCGTTCGGCCTGCAGCACCTGCACGCCGCAGCAGCGGCCCGCTTCGAGCCAGAGCTGCAGGGCCATGACCCCTTGGCGTTGCACCACATTGGGCCGTTGCTGCACCTGGCGCTCCAAGGCGTCGACCAGGGCGCCACCGGTGCGGTCCTGGGCGTGCAGCACCCGGCGGTGGCTGTGGGCAGCCTCCAGCGTGGTGCTCAAGTCGGCGCCTGAGCGGTCAAAGGCCATCCCCAGCTCGAGCAGCCGTTGCACGCAGGCCGGGGCTTCGTGCACCAGCAGGTCGACGGCACTGGGGTCGCACAGCCCAGCCCCCGCCTGGAGCGTGTCCGCCACATGGCTGGCCGCGCTGTCCTCAGGGCGGGTCACCGCGGCGATCCCCCCCTGGGCCCAGCGGCTGGCCGAGCGGGGTTTGCTGTCCTTGCTGAGCAGCAGAACCTTGAGCTCTGCCGGTAGTTCCAGGCAGGTCATCAGGCCGGCAGCGCCGCTGCCGATGACGATCACATCCCAGCTGGTGTCAGCGGTGGCGCAGGGGTCAGTTGCCATCAAAAAAGCCGCCGGGGACACCGGCGGCCGGCAACGTGGCGATGAGATTAGGGCTCAGCGGTACTGACCGTCGTTGATGCGGTCGAAACCTTCGTTCAGAGCCACCTCGGGGGCGGTCACGGTGAAGTTGCCCTTGTACTTGTCAAACAGCTCCTTCTGACGCTCGGTCAGGTCGAGCTTGAGCACGTCATCAACGCTGTTGTAGGGACCACCCAGCACGATCTTGCCGGCCAGGGTGGGGTACATCCCAGGGAATTCCTGGAAACGGCGGACCGAGCAGTTGTTGAGGTCGATCTTTCCAGCCCGTTCCGCGATCTTGTCGTCGGCGATGTTGCGGCGATCAGCGGCGTAGGCAGCCGGCGGCAGCACCAGGGCAAACAGCAGTCCGAACAGCACCAGTCCACCCATCAACCAGGCAGCCAGCCGTTTCATCGCATCACTCCAAGAGGCGTCAGGCAACGTTACAGACATCCCACGGCTGCGCCAGCTCGTCAGCTTGGCCTTTTGCAGATCTTCAGATCAGGCCGCTCCAGCCTGGGGCGGCCAGGGCGAGCAGCAGAAACACCGCATCCACCGCCAGGGTGGTGATCATGGTGGCAGCGGCCACCTGGTTGGTGGTGCAACCGCCGCGCCGCCGCAACCCCAGGCCCAGACCCAGCAGGGCCGCGGCAAACCCCAGCACCACCGCCAGATTGGCCGGGGTCAGCACCCGCATGGCCGCCTCCTGCAGCAGACCCATGGCGGCGCCGGGTTCGGCCGCCAGCGCCGCCGGCCACAGGGGCATCAGACCGGTGAGCGCCATGGCGGCATCGGTGGCGGCGGTCCCGACCAACGAGGCCAGGTAAAAGCCCCCGGCCAGTTGCCAGCGGCTGCGCAATCCGGTCACCGCCAGGGGCAGGGCCAGCGCCTCGATCGGCAGGTGCAGCAGGGGATGCAGTCGCAGCCAGCCCCAAAAGAGGCTGCCGCAGAACCAGCTGCCGGCAAAGCCCACCAGCACCGCCCCCAGCTGGGCGCGCTGCTGCTGCGGGCTGAGGCCGAGCAAGATGCC
>JBJOHB010000064.1:0-4241 GCA_046047915.1 Cyanobacteriota bacterium | reverse complement strand
CGGCCAGGAAGAGCAGGCCACTGAAAATGATGTGGGCAGCGGCGACGCCTTCAAAGCTCCAGAAGCCTGGGTCGACGCCGGTTTCGCCGGTGATGCTCCAGCCGCCCCAGCTGCCGGTCACACCGAGGCGGGCCATGAAGGGCATGACGAACATGCCCTGGCGCCACATCGGGTTGAGCACCGGGTCGGAAGGGTCAAAAATGGCGAGCTCATAAAGCGCCATGGAGCCGGCCCAGCCGGCCACCAAAGCGGTGTGCATGAGGTGCACGGCCAGCAATCGGCCCGGGTCGTTGATGACGACCGTGTGCACCCGGTACCAGGGCAATCCCATGGGGAGACGCTTGGGGTGGGTTGGGCGATCGTAAGGGTCGCGGCCGCTCTGGCGCGGTTGCGGTCACAGACCGCAACCAGGGCCCGATCGCGGCGCGCGCACAATGGGGTCAGCTGCAGCGGCTTCGATGCCCGTGATCCGGTTTGTGCGCGAGGGGCGCGATGTCGAGTGTTATCCCGGCGAGAACCTGCGCGATGTGGCTCTGCGCGCTGGCATTCAGTTGTATGGGTTGAAGGGAACCCTGGGCAATTGCGGTGGTTGCGGTCAGTGCATCACCTGTTTCGTTGAAGTGCCCGACGAGCCGTCGGCCGTGGCGCTCAGCCCACGCACCACGGTCGAAGAGCAGAAGCTCAGGCGCCGCTCCCAGAACTGGCGGCTGGCCTGTCAGGCCCTGGTCAACCAGTCGCTACGGGTGATCACCCGGCCCCAGGTCGGCTTGGGCGACAAAGAGGCGCTGCTGGCCGCATCCATGGCCACCCCGCTGCCCCTGGGGCCGACCGCCTGGCCCCAGGTCGACAGCGACGTTGATGACGAGCCTGAGGCCAGTGCGGCTGACGCGCCTCAAGAGGGCAGCGAGGGGGCCTCCGCAACGAGCGGTGACGTCTCCTGATCGGAGCCCAGGCAGCGGTGATACCTTTCCTGGACCTCCCCCAACGCCATGGAAACCAACGACCTCGGCTTTGTCGCCAGCCTGCTGTTTGTGTTGGTTCCGGCGGTCTTCCTGATCATCCTTTACATCCAGACCAGCAGCCGCCAGGGGGGCTGAGGCCAGGGCCTCAACGACCCCGCTCGGGTTCGCGCACCAGCAGCACTGGCGCCGGCGCGTGAACCCTGATGAAATCGCTGACCGAGCTGCCCAGCAGCCGGTCGATGTCCACCAGGCTTTTGGCTACCACCGGCCGGCGATCCTGTGAGGCGATCACCAGCAGGTCGGCCTTGGCTTCTTGGGCTGCATTGCAGACCGTGCGGGCGATGTCGCCGACCTTGTGCATCGGCTGCAGGGCGACCCCGTAGCTGCGGGCCCGCTGTACCGCTTTGTCGAGCACCTCGTCGGCGGGGCTCTTGCCGCCGCGGCTGGGGGTGATGTCCTGCCGGGTGACGTGCACACCGGTCAGGGTGCCACCTGGAATCGCCGCCACCAGTTCGCAGGCCAGACGCAGGGCGTCATCGCCCACGCCGGTGCCATCGATGGTGACCATCACCCGGTTGATGGCGCGGATGTAGAGGTCGTCGCGCACCAGCAGCATCGGCCGGGTCGACAGCTGAAAGACGTACTGGCTGGCGCTGTTGCTGAGGATCGCCTGCAGCCGGTTCATGCCGCGGGAGCCCATCACGATCAGGTCGGCATCGAGCTCGTCGGCGACCTTGAGCACCGTGGTCTTGGTGTCGCCCTGGCGGATCACCGTGTTGACGGTGATGCCGTCCAGCCCCATGCGTTTGATGGCATCGTTCAGCAGCCCCTGGGCCCGGGTCAGGTGATCCTCGACGTCGGCGCTGCTCTGTTCGCCGACCACGTGCAGCAGGTTCACCCGTGCCTGGGCGGCGGGGGGGATGGCGCGCAACATGCGCACCATCTCTTCGACGTGACCTTGGCCGGAATCGGCGATCAGCAGGTTGCGGAACACAGTGGGATTCAGGTGCGCGATGGCAGCCTATGGCGCTTGCCTGGGCCCGTTGGCCGTTTGACAACCATGGTCACCGAAACCATCGCGACCGGCACTGCCTGGGTTCTGCGGCGGCGGGTGCTGCCCCAGCACACCGACCACGCCGGGGTGATGTGGCACGGCGCTTACCTGGGCTGGCTCGAGGAGGCCCGCGTCGAGGCGCTCGCCCAGGCGGGTCTCGACTACAGCGATCTGTCGGCCCGCGGGCTCGAGTTGCCGGTGGTGTCGCTGGCGATCGACTACCGCCAGGCGCTGCTGCATGGCGATCGGGTTTGCCTTGAAAGCCAGGTGCTGCCTCGCCAGGGGGTCAAGTTGCCGTGGCGTACCCGGTTCGTGACCGCTGGCGGGGTGCTGGCCGCCGAGGCGCGGGTCGAGCTGGTGCTGGTGGATCTGTCCGGGGGGCCGGGCCAGCGGCGCCTGCTGCGGCGGCTGCCGAACGACCTGGCCGCGGCGGTCGACACCCTGGTGCGCGGCCCGGGGTAACCTCAGTACAGATGTACTGATGGCTGTGGCTGGGTGGTCCTGGGATGGTCAGGTTGGCGGCGGCGCGGCGTGGTCCTCGCAGGAGCGGCTGTGGTGGTTGCTGTGGAGCGAGGTCCCCGGCCTGGGCTTTGGCCGGCTCTGCCAGCTCTGGGGGTTGTTCGGCAGTCTGGCGGCGGCTTGGGCCGCCCCTGGTGAGGTCCTGCAGGCGGTGCCGGGCATCGGGCCAACGCGACTGGCGGCGATTGAGCGCTGCCGTCGCCGTCGCGGCCGCGATCCCCTGGGCGCCCTGCGCCGCACCGGGGTGCTGCTCCCCGGTGATCGAGCCATGCCCGCGGCGGTCAAGGCCCTGACCAGGCCGCCGCTGCATCTGTTCTGGCGCGGCCGCGGCCAGCTGTGGTCGCCATTGCGCCGGGGCCAGGCGGTGGCCGTGGTCGGCACCCGCCGGCCCTCGGTGCATGGTCTGCAGATGGCCGAAGCCATTGGTCGGGTGCTGGCCCAGGCCGGGTGGCCCGTGGTCAGCGGTCTGGCCGAGGGCATCGATGCGGCGGCTCACCAGGGCTGTCTGCGGGCCGGCGGGTGCCCGATCGGGGTGCTGGGCACCCCCCTCGATCGGATCTACCCCAGTCATCACGCCCGGTTGCAGCAGCAGGTGGCCAGCCAAGGTCTGCTACTCAGCGAACAGGCCCCGGGCAGCCGGGTCTGCGCAGGCCATTTCGCGGCTCGCAACCGCTTGCAGGTGGCCCTGGTGCGCGCCGTTGTGTTGGTCGAATGCCCCGAGCCCAGTGGCGCCCTGCACGCCGCGCGGCTGGCCTGGGAGGGCGGGCTCAAGCTCTGGGTGGTGCCTGGCGATGCTGCCAAGCGTTCGGCCGCCGGCAGCAATCGCTGGTTGTTGCAGGGTGCCGCCCCTCTGCTCGATGCCGCCGATCTGATGGCGGCGCTTGGCCCTGGGCCGCTGGCGCAGTCGGCCGCTGTGGCGTCGCCCCGGTGCTCACCACAGGCGCCAGCCGGCACGGCTGATCAGGCGCTGTTGAGCGCGGTCGGCAGCGGCGCCTCGCTCGAGCAGCTCAGCCGCCAGCTCGGTGAGGCCGGCATCGTGCTGATGCCGCGTCTGCTGGCGCTGGAGCTGGCCGGGCTGCTGACGGCCGAGCCGGGGCTGCGGTGGCGAACGGCCTGAGACCGCCAGCCGCCACACTGGAACCAACCCCCTTTCCCTGGTCGGCCGATCTGCAACTGAGCACCCCCGCGACCACCACGGGCCAGGCCCTGCTCGCCTGGCGCCGGCAGCAGCTGGCCGGACACGGTCGCCCGCCGGCAGCGCTGCAGTCGAGTCTGGATTGGCTGCTGGATCTTGGCGGCGGCGTGGGCTGGCAGCAGCTGCAGCTGCTGCACCTGCAGCCCGATCAACCCGTTGCTCTGCAGCGCAGCCTGGACGAGCTGGCAGCCCTGTGGCAGCGCCATCTGCGCGAGGTGGTGCCGCTGCAGTACCTGCTGGGTCTGTGCCCCTGGCGCGATCTGACCCTTCAGGTGGGGCCAGGGGTGTTGATCCCCAGAGCCGAAACCGAACTGCTGGCCGAGCTGGCCTTGCGGCTGGTGCCGACGCCCCCGGCGTTGTGGGCTGACCTGGGGACGGGCAGCGGCGCCCTGGCCCTGGCCCTGGCCCGCGCCTGGCCTAACAGCCTGGGGCTGGCCGTTGAGTGCTCAGCCGAGGCCCGCGCCGTGGCCGGCGTCAACCTGCAGGCGCAGCTGGAGCTGCAGCGGGTGCA